>NZ_JBMDWJ010000047.1:0-42967 GCF_048595215.1 Siphonobacter sp. | reverse complement strand
GCCTCAACATTGGTCCTAAAGGTTTTACAGGAGAAAAATACGGCGGCGTGACGTATTGGGATACGGAAGCATACTGCATTCCCTTCTATCTCTCTACGGCGGAACCCAAAGTAGCCCGGAACCTGCTTATTTACCGTTGGAAACAACTGGGCAAAGCCATTGAAAACGCCGAGAAGCTGGGTTTCACGGGAGGAGCGGCCCTGTATCCAATGGTGACCATGAACGGCGAGGAATGTCATAACGAGTGGGAAATCACCTTCGAGGAAATCCACCGTAACGGAGCCATCGCTTACGCCCTCTACGATTACATTCGGTATACGGACGATACGGCTTACCTGGGTGAATACGGCTTTGAGGTACTCCTGGGCATTGCTCGTTTCTGGTCGCAACGCATTACGTGGTCAGACGAACGTCAGCAATTTGTCATGCTCGGCGTAACCGGACCGAACGAGTACGAAAACAACGTGAATAATAACTGGTACACGAACTACATCGCTCGCTGGTGCCTGCAATACACGCTGGAAGTAGCCGATCAGTTGAAGACTACGGAGGCCGAACGTTACGCCACTTTGAGTCAGCAACTGCAGCTCAACGAAGAAGCGGAGTTTAGACGTTTCCAGGCCATCATCGACCAGCTTTACTTACCCGAATCGAAAGAATTAGGGGTTTTCCTACAACAGGATAGTTACCTGGATAAAGAACAAATTCTCGTAACCGACCTGCGTCCCGAAGATCGTCCGCTGAATCAAAAATGGTCCTGGGATCGGATTTTGCGGTCGCCTTTCATCAAACAGGCGGACGTACTGCAGGGATTATACTTCTTCGAAGATGAATTTGAGGAAGCGACGATTCGCCAGAACTACGATTACTACGAACCCCGTACGGTCCACGAATCTTCGCTGTCTCCCTGCGTACATGCCATTTTGGCGTCCCGGCTGGGGATGGATGACAAAGCCTACGAAATGTATCTGCGGACGAGTCGCCTGGATTTGGATGATTACAACAACGATACCGAAGATGGGCTACACATCACCTCCATGGCAGGCACCTGGATGTCAGTGGTGAAAGGTTTTGGGGGCCTGCGGGTGAAAGACGGACAACTTCACTTATCCCCTCGCTGCCCCCAGCAATGGCAGAGCTATTCGTTTACCATTCGTTTCCGGGACAATATCCTCAATGTACATGTCCGACCAGATGGCACAGAAATTGAGAATATAGCGGGTGACGAGCTTACGGTATGGGTTCAGGACGAAAGCCGCAGCATTCCTGCGGCAGTAGTCGAAGCCCCCGAGGAAGAGTAATTTTCTTTGTGTCCGTAACGCTGTTTTACTTTTTGTCAACCGAACGATACGATAGCATGAGTACTTTAAATGCCATTGGTTTAGATACCGATAAATCCGCTGCACTGGCCCAGAAACTGAACGAATTGCTGGCTAATTATTCCATCTTTTACCAAAATACCCGCGGGTATCACTGGAATATCAAGGGCGAAAAATTCTTTGAATTACACGTAAAATTCGAAGAGCTGTACAACGATTTGTTGCTAAAAATTGACGAAGTAGCCGAGCGGATTTTAACGCTGGGCTATACGCCCAACCATAACTATTCGGAATACGCCCGTCAGTCGCAAATTCTGGAAAGTGCCAAAGTTTCCAACGGCACTACGGCGGTAGAAGGCATCCTGAATTCCTTTAAGGTGATCATGCCCCTGCAACGCGAAATTCTGGCGGTAGCGGGTGAAATCAACGACGAAGGAACTAGTGCCCTGATGAGCGATTACATTCGTTCGCAAGAAAAAATGGTCTGGATGTATTCGGCCTTTTTGAATAACTAAGCTTTGGTGTCTATTAAGTATACTTACCTTGCGAAGAGCCGTTGTCAGACAACGGCTCTCCGTTTTTCTCAGGCAACCGGTTAATTTTACACGCATGCTAGTA
This sequence comes from Siphonobacter sp., assembly GCF_048595215.1. Classification (NCBI taxonomy): domain Bacteria; kingdom Pseudomonadati; phylum Bacteroidota; class Cytophagia; order Cytophagales; family Cytophagaceae; genus Siphonobacter; species Siphonobacter sp. Next base: position 41,030 of record NZ_JBMDWJ010000047.1, on the reverse strand, counting down.
ATCGATGCCGCTCTTCCTTTACCCGAGCCTCAGACGGAGTACGAAGCTCAGGCCCTGCATTTTTGCCAGCAGTGGCTTTCGGGTCAATCGCATTTCCAGTTGCAAACGTCCGGTTCGACGGGTACCCCCAAGGTCATTACGCTAACTCGAGCCCAAATGCAGGCTTCCGCCCGCCTTACGGCCGAAACCTTTCAGTTGCAGCCCGGCGATCGGGCCCTTTGCTGTTTGAACGTCCACTACATCGCGGGCGTGATGATGCTGGTTCGCACGCTGGAATGTGGATTACGCACTTTTTTGACGGAACCCAGCTCCGACCCGTTACCGACGGCTGTTCCCCTCGATTTTGCGGCCTTTGTACCCTTGCAACTTCAACATTTGCTGGAAAAACCGAGTGCATCTGTACCGCAGCTCAATCAAATGAAGGCCATTATCATTGGTGGAGCAGCCGTTTCTCAAGCCCTGCATACGGCTCTACAGATCATACAGGCTCCCGTGTATGCTACCTATGGGATGACCGAGACGGTTTCGCACATTGCCATTCGCCGCCTGAACGGTACCGAGCAGTCGGATTACTTTCAGGCTTTACCGGGGGTAGTTCTAGGGCTTGACGACCGCGATTGTCTGCACATTACCGCCGCCGCTTCTAATTTCGAACGCATTCAGACCAATGATGTCGTAGAAATGCAGGACGGCGGACGTTTTCGTATTCTAGGTCGGGCGGATCATATCATTAACTCTGGAGGAATCAAAATTCAACTGGAAGAAGTCGAACGCTGGGTTGAACCCATCTTACAGGATTATTACCCCGGAAAACGTTTTTTTGCCTGGGGTTTTCCCGATGAACGGCTGGGGCAGGCACTAACGCTCGTCATCGAAGCGGAGTCGCTCGCTCCCGAACAAAATCAGGAACTGCTCCAGCAACTTAAAAATCAGCTTCCCGCGTATAAGTCCCCACGGTCTTTGCGTACGGTACAAGCTTTCCAGCATACGCCCACGGAAAAAGTTGACAAACGGGCTACTGTACAGGGACTACCCACTGAATAATTGCTAAGATCTGCCCGAAAACTGCCGCTAAACGCCGAAAACTAAAAACTATTCACTATTTTTCACGCACAGAATTGTGCTTATGGAAACTCTTCTTCGATCCATTGAGATCAACTATCAAACGGCAGAGCTTATCCCTGCTCCCTATTCCCATAAATATTTCATCCGCTGTACGGTCAATCGGGCGGACGAATTACACGTGGTTTTTCGCATTGAATACACCGATCGGGATGATCTGACGGAAGAGGAAATTCTGGGCGAAGGATTCACGGGTAACGATGATTTCGAATGGGAAGGTACACTCCTGCCCGTCTGGACGGAAGAACTTCGGTCGCTGGTTGCTAAAACCGACTTTTACAAGACCAGTCGTCCGGCCCAGGAAGCTGAAAATCAGTTCTGGCTTAATGTTGAATACAAGGATCAGGAACCTCTCCTGGGCAAACCCCGGAATCGGGAGCCCTGGGAATACCTGTCGCAGGAACTCATTCAGGCCATCTACGAAACGGCCCGTCTGGAAGCTCCGCTGAAACTGATTTATCTGAAAAAACTGAAGGATAAGTCGGTTCAACTGGAAATGAACGTCTTCTTCTCCAAACGTACGGTGAAGATGAATATGCAGGTGGACAACATTGAAAAGTCGAATGAACTTCGCTGGGACACGTTGAATCCGGTACTACGACTCATCTACGCGGGTGAGTTTTTAGCCGAAAAAGCTACGCCCAAGAAGCCTGATCATCCGGGTAACTTTATCAATGTCGGCGACGGCCTTTGGTACGAATTTGGCAAATCGCTGGTTAATCCGAGCGGTAACAATCGGTTTCTGAACGACATTGAGCGTACGTTGGACGAACTTTCACAGTTACCTACAGAATAAAGAAAAAAGCGGATGGTTGCCATCCGCTTTTTTTATGTCTCAGGCTTTCGCCCGATCAAGTTCTTCTTTTAGTTCTTCTACTAACGCCTTCATACGGTCAAGCGATACGGGTGGTTCGGGTAGTTTGGTACTATAAAAGCCGCGAACGGACCAGACCTCCACAATATCTTTCAGGGAAAGTTCGATCGTCTGGATGTTTGGATTGTCCGAACTTAGTAAGAGGGTACTCTTAATTTTCAACTGATTATACACCCGTCGGTACAGTAAACCCTGCATTCGGGATACGATCAGATAGTGCTTGGAGTCTTCGAGCAAATACCAGTCCGTTACCTGTTCGGCAATCAGGATAGAACCGGGAATGGAAAAGTCATCACCCACTTCAAAGGCTCGGATAACACCCGTTTTCGTCTGCGGTCCCTGAAACGGCGGTAACTGCTCAATGAACTCACCCTGCCGCGATTTCATGACGTATTCGTTTATCCGCCCCTGATTAACCAGCCGAATACCCGGATCTACCGAAGCCGAGGCCGTAGTAACAGGTGCCTGAATCACGGGCGGAGCCGTTGCTCGGTTGAACGCTTCCGACGCTTTGGGTAATTCTACGGGCGTATCGGACAGAAAATCCAAGCGATTGAGTTTGCGAAGCGTTACTCGCTGGGCCACCAGGTTGACCTGCGATTTTTCCCGGAAATACGTATCCACCACTTTTTGAATGGGCTGCGGTGGACGAGCCGTTTCAGGACGGTAAACGGGAGGTGGAGGCGTCGCGGAGGCGGGACCTAAATTCAGGCTGGGCGTATCACGAATCCGGCGTAAATCAACCGTTAGCAACTGATCGAGCGTAATGCCGAAGAGTTGTGAAAGTTTGATGAGCGTTTCGCGGGGCGGGTTGGCTCTTGCCTCTTCGTACGCACCAATGTTTGGCCGTTTGGTACCCAGGCGACGAGCTAACTGCTCCTGTGTCAGATCGTTACGGTTCCGCAGATACCGAATATTCTCGCTAATGATGCTCATACCGCCTCCTAAATTGACAAAATTTTTAGCAAAACTATTTAAAATAGAAAGCGAGTCAAGTTTTTTGCTCCTTCGTTTCCTCAGATTAACCCCGTTTTTCCTCAAAAGAAACCAATACGCCTACGTAGCCCTGCTAAAAATTTCAAAGTTTGTGCTTAGCTTACACCCTTCATTTTTTCCATAGATTCGTAGGAATGAATCGCTTTCTTTTCTGTGTATGGTGCTGTTTGACTGGCTATCAGGCACTTGCTCAATTAGGTAACGCCAGTCAAAACCCTGCCTCCATTCGCTGGTTTCAGTACCGCACTCCCCACTTCCAGATCATTTATCCGGAAGGTCTTGATTCGGTTAGTAATCGACTGGCCAATACCATGGAAACCGTTTATGAGCCCGTATCCAAGACCCTCGGTCGGAAACCCCGTCGTATTCCTCTGGTACTGCAAACCCAAACCACGGTTTCCAACGGGTTTGTAACCCTGACGCCCCGTCATACGGAGTTCTACATCACGCCGCCACAGGACGCCAACTTTCTGGGTACTAATCGCTGGCTTGACCTGCTGGCTGTGCACGAATACCGGCACGTCGTTCAGAATGAAAAAGCGATGACCGGTATTAGCAAGGGATTGTTCTATCTGTTTGGCTACAATGCTACTAATTTTCTAAAAACTGGCATCCCGGACTGGTTTGCGGAAGGAGACGCCGTGTGCACGGAAACGGCACTCTCCCCCGGCGGACGCGGGCGAATCCCGGAGTTTAATCTCCTGTTCCGTACCCAGCTATTAAGCCGGAATAAACCTTTTAGCTACCCTAAAATCGTTGCGGGTTCGTACCGGGATAACCTCCCCGACTGGTACGTTCTGGGCTATCATTTAACGAACTACGCCCGCAGAAAGCTGGGACCTGAGGTTTGGAATACGGTTCTTGATCGGTACTACCGTTTCCCCTTTTATCCCTTTTCTTTTTCGGATAAGCTTCGGAAAATCTCAGGCCTGCGGACGGAGGATCTGTATCAGGAAGCGGCAGCTGATTTTACCCAACAGTGGGCCGCTCAGCAAGCCGTAGCGTCGCCCGCCCCGCAGGTTTCTACCAAACCCATTCGGGTGTATACGGATTACGAGTACCCGCAATTACTACCCGATGGACGTATAGTTGCGTTAAAATCAGGATTAGCGAATATTCCCGCCTTTGTACTGCTGGACGGGCAAAACGAAACGAAGCTGTACGAAACGGGTTTTCTCCAAAATTCCGCCACCCTTTCGCTGGGCCAGACTACGCTGGTTTGGGCAGAACAACACTTTGATCCTCGCTGGGGCATGCGGGATTATACGGTACTCAAGACGCTCGACCTGCGTACGGGAACGACGCGGCAAGTCACCCGAAAAAGTCGCTACTTTGCTCCAACAATTTCGCCCGATGGGCGTACCATTCTTACCGTATCCATTGATACCGAAGGAAAAAGTCAACTGGTGTTAGTACAAGCCTCGGACGGTCAGGTTCTCCGGACCTTTCCGAATCCTCAACAGTCTTTGTACCAGCAGCCTCGGTTTGCGGCGGATGGTCGCCGGGCCATTATGGTACGACAGGTAGGTTCTCAGAAAACGTTAACGATACTGAATCTGGAGACCGGTCAATCGCAGGACGTCTTTCCACTCCAAACGCAGAATCTTTCTCAACCGCTGTTGTACGACGACTGGGTACTTTACAATGCCCCGTACACGGGTACCGACCAGATTTACGCATTTCATCGAATCAACCAAAAGCACTACGCGGTCACGCAACGGCCTTTTGGGGCGTACCACGCCGCTCTTTCGCCTGATGGTCGTACCCTGGCTTTTCAGGATTTTACGGAACAGGGCCATCGGATTGCCCGCCTGCCCTTTAATCCAGCGGAATGGACTGAACTTACTGAAATCCCGACCGCCCCTACCCGCTCGTTTGGTCCGCTGGTTCAACAGGAGAACAATCCCGCGTTACTGACTTCCGTACCCAATCAGTCGAACGTTCGCAAGCCGTATTCAAAAGCTAATCTGTTTAATATCTACGGTTGGGGCCCGGTGCTGACTTCGTCCGAGACGGACTTATCCGTGGGCATCCAGTCACAGAATCTGCTTTCTACGGCCTTTACCTCCGCCGGGTACACCTACAACGCTAACGAACGACAAGGCCGCTGGGAAGGCAATTTCAGTTACTACGGCTGGTATCCGGTGATTGATGTGAGTGTGGCGAGTGCCGGACGTCAGACGGTCTTTTCACTCGACGAGCAACCACCCATCGATAGCCTCCGAAAAGATTACTGGCGACAAAACGAGTTTAACGTCGGACTACGTATGCCCCTGGTCTTAACTCACTCCAAGTATCGGGAAGGGCTCTCACTTGCTGTACAAGCCAATTTTATTCAGACCCAGGGTTACGATCTCCCCCTACGGAGCCGTACCGAGCCGGGTCGGCACAGTTTATCGGCCACGACCGTTTCCCTCAGTTATTCTCGTCTGTTACGGCAGGCGAAGCGGGATGTACAGCCTCGCTGGGGACAAACCTTTAGTCTCTACGCCCGCAATACGCCTTTCGGGGGTGCCTTACAGGGTAACTTACTGGCTTTACAAACGAGACTGTACTTTCCGGGATTTTTCCCGCATCATTCCATCCGTCTTTACGGCGGCGTACAGTTTCAGGGTTCTGGCGATTCCTACGTATTTGGCAGCCCAATGTTTTTCCCCCGGGGGTATGTGTACGCCAGTGCTGCGAAACTAACCACGGGTACGCTTCAGTACCAGTTGCCGCTGGCCTACCCCGACTGGAGTCTGGGTCGCTTGCTGTACGTGCAACGAATCAAACTCAATGCTTTCGCGGATCTGGGCTATGCCGTCACGGGTGACCGAACCCGTACTTACCAGTCCACGGGCGTTGATGTTACGTTCGATTTCAACGTCCTGCGTTTACGACAGGCTTTCGAGCTGGGCTTTCGGGGTCTTTGGACCCGGGGCGGTGCATTTCAATCTCAATTTTTAGTTATTAATATTGGATTTTAAATCCTTACCATCCGTTTCATTCTTCTCTATTCCCGTATGAAAATCCGATCGCTCTACCTGTTTTCCGCCCTGCTACTGAGTGGTACGCTGAACGCTCAGCCTTCGCAGGAAAAACCCGTCCCCTTTGTGGCTCCGCCCAGCCCCGTTGAAACCAAAGGACAAGTAACCATTCAGGGCAAAACTATTTCGTACACGACCCGTACCGGCTACCTTACCTTAAAGGACGAAAGTGGTAAAGCCAAAGCCAACATTTTTTTCATTGCGTATACCCGGGATGGGGTGTCGGATTTGACGAAACGTCCCATTACGTATACCTTTAACGGTGGGCCTGGTTCGGCTTCGCTCTGGTTACACCTAGGATGCATTGGCCCCCGCCGGATCCCCATGACCGACAAAGGAGAATCCCTGGCTCCGCCCTATGCCTTGGTCAACAATGAATACAGTTGGCTCGACAAAACGGATCTGGTTTTTATCGACCCCGTCAATACGGGCTATAGTCGGGCCGCAGCCGGTGAGAACGAGAAACAGTTTCTCGGCTACAATGAAGATATTCAGTCGGTGGGTGAATTCATTCGTCTGTACACGACGCAGTACGGCCGCTGGGGATCGCCTAAATTTCTGGCGGGCGAAAGTTACGGCACTACCCGGGCGGCAGGTCTTTCGGGCTATTTGCAGGATCGTTACAACCTGTACATCAACGGAATATCGCTCATCTCGTCCATCTTGAATTTCCAGACGGCCCGTTTTGACCGGGGCAATGACTTACCTTTCGCTCTGTTTTTACCTACGTACACGGCGATTGCCTGGTACCACAAGAAACTGGCTCCGGAATACCAAGCCGATCTCAAAAAAACGCTTCAGGCAGCCCGCGACTTTGCGGCTGGCGAATACACTACAGCTCTGATGAAGGGTGATTTGCTGACGGAAACCGAAGAAAAAGCCTTGGTTGAAAAGCTGTCGAAGTTTACGGGCCTTTCCCAAACCTACCTGCGGCAAACGCGTTTACGCGTTGAAATTGGCCGTTTTGTAAAAGAATTACTCCGTTCGGAAGGCAAAACGGCGGGTCGGCTGGATGGCCGCATGACCGGTACGGATTTCGACGATGCGGGCGATGGCTACGAGTTCGATCCCAGTCTTGATGCTACGATTTCCGGTCCGTACTCTACGGCTTTGAATCACTATGTACGGCAGGAACTCAAGTACGAAAATGACCTGCCTTACCTGGCCCTGACGGGACGTGTACAACCCTGGAATTACAACAATGTCCAGAATAGCTACCTCAACGTGAGTGAAACCTTGCGACAGGCCATGAGCAAGAATCCCTTTCTGAAAGTTTGGGTGGGTGCGGGCTATTACGATCTGGCGACGCCGTTTTTTGCCGCCGAGTACACCTTTCACCACATGGGACTTAAACCGGAACAGCGGAAAAACGTATCGTTTACCTATTACGAATCCGGGCACATGATGTACATCCATAAGCCTTCGCTGGTCCAGTTGAAGAAAGATGCCGACACCTTTTACGATCAGGCCCTGAAATAACCCGATCTGTTTCATTGACCGTAGCCTTTGTACAGCGTTGCCAGCCCCATTGGGTTGGCAACTTTCGTTTCATGGGCCTCCCATTGCTTGAATTCACATTTTTTAACAGCCAAAAAGGCCCTTTTCATCGCAAAAGCGACCTATGGCTATTGGCAAATCCATTTCTATCACCCTAATTGCCCCCATCAAAGTAATGTTTGTACCCGTAAATTTTTAACACTTTAGCCATGAAACGTTATCTAGTTGTCTTCGCTATGCTGTTGTTCAGCACCTACTCTTTTGCTCAATTCGGTTCCAATCGGAATCGTCGTAACGACCGCGAAGCCGTTACTTTTTTTTCGAACTCCAACTACCGGGGTCAATCCGTACAGCAATATTCCGGTGATTTCCGGACCATCAATTTTTCCATTGGTTCCATCCGCGTACCTAATGGCTATATTGTCGAAGCGTTTTCGGAGCCTAATTTCCGCGGACAATCGGTGAAGTTCAGTGGCAACGTAGCCCAGTCCGGTAACCAGATTCGTTCGTTACGCATCGTGCAAGACCGGAACTACAACGGTCGCCCCGATTACTCCGACAACCGTCCGGGCCGTGGCCGTCCAGATTACAACGATCGTCCGGGCTCCCACAACAATCGGCCCGGGTACAACGATAATGGTTCCGTCGTTTTCTTCGCGGATGATGACTATCAGGGAGGTTCGGTGACTTTGAATACGGGTCGTTATCGTTCGTCAGCCCTGGGTCAAATGAGCAAAAAAGCCTCTTCGATTCAGGTTCCGGCGGGTTACACCATTCAAGTATTTGAAAACGATAGCTTCACGGGCAATTCTTATACCCTGACGAGCAGCAATAACCGTCTACGGAACATTGGCTGGAATGATCGTATTGGCTCAGTAATCATTACTCGCGGCCGTCGCTAGATTTTACTCGTTCACTATACAAAAAGAAAGGCAGTCATAGAGGCTGCCTTTCTTTTTGTATATATTGAAATCGGTTCACTCGGAAGAAACTTTTCGATTCTTACAGCCTAACCGTCGCTTCTAAAATTGGAAATAGATAAAGGGTTGTACTTCCGCCGACTGTACCTGTGTCATCAATAGAATAACCGCCAGCAACCAGGCCAGTTTGCCCACGAGGGGTAAGCGAATAATCCAGTTTTCGGCCTGTAGTTCCATGGATCGGGGCAGAAAATGTAACGTATAACCCAATAGCATTACCAACAGAACGTTTTGATAGCCTTCAATAAACTGGAGCATCAGCATGGGATTAAACTGAGTAGCGATCTGGTGCAAGAGTTGCTGAGCAATTTCCATGGAATCGGCCCGGAAGAAAATCCAGCAAAAGCAGACAAAATGGAAGGTTATCAGCTGAGATAGCCAGCGGTACGTCGGGTACGCTCCGGGAGAAAAATACGAACGAATAACGCGATGGAAAACTAAGGCCCCGCCGTGTAATACGCCCCACAGAATAAATCGCCAGGCGGCCCCGTGCCAGAGTCCGCCCAGAACCATCGTCATGAAAAGGTTGAAATACGTACGGAAAATGCCCTTACGGTTTCCCCCCATCGAAATGTACAGGTAGTCGCGTAACCAGCTGGACAATGAAATGTGCCAGCGACGCCAGAATTCGGTAATGTTTCGGGATTGGTACGGTGAATCGAAGTTGACCGGATACTCGAAACCCAGCAGCAGAGCAATACCAATTGCCATATCGGAATACCCCGAAAAATCGCAGTAAATCTGCAAAGCGTAGCCATAAACGCCGAAGAGATTTTCCAGCCCCGAGTACAGCGTAGGATTATCAAAAATCCGATCGACGAAGTTGACACTGAGATAGTCGGAGATAACGACCTTTTTAAATAATCCACTACCAATCAGAAAGATAGCTCGCCCAAACTGCTCGGGTGTTACGATCGTAGGTCGGTATAGCTGCGGAATAAAGTCCTTGGCCCGTACAATCGGACCGGCAACCAGCTGCGGAAAAAAGGAAACGAAAAAGGCGTAATCCAGAATGCTCTTGACGGGTTTGATTTCACCCCGGTAAATGTCAATGGTATAGCTCAGCGACTGAAAGGTGTAAAACGAAACACCCACCGGTAGGAAAATCGGCAGCGGATTATAGGGCTGGTGCGAAAACTCCGTCCAGGCCTCATAGAAAAAGTTGGTGTACTTGAAATACGCCAGCAAGCCCAGATTAAGTATCAGGTTGATAACCATCCAGAGCCGTTTGAAAACCTTCTGATCGGCATCGTAGATAAACCAGCCCAGTACGTAATCCACCACGGTAGCTAGTACCAGCAATAGGAAATACCAGCCCGAAGATTTGTAATAGAAGTACAGCGAAAATAAGGTCACGAAAATGACCTTGGCCCGGTGGTGTGGTTGCAGCAGTACGTATATCGACGAGAACCCTAGAAACAACCACAAAAAAAGGCCACTGTTAAATAAGATCGGTGCCTCGGGCTGATACTGAAGCAGTTCCGTCAGTTTACTAAAGTCGATGGGTGGCATAATCGTTGAAGGCCTGCATTAGAGCCTGATACAGTAAATTTCCCTGCAATTCGTAGCCTTTGCGAGTGTAGTGCACCCCATCGCTCGTAATTAGATGATTTTTTTTCCAGAACGCGGCTGGTCCCGTAATTCCGTACAAATCCCAACAAGGCAGGTGATGTTCACTGGCGTAGTTCAGAATGGTCTGCCGTACTTCCGCCATCTTCGGATTGGCCTGCGTACGACGTTTGTATGAATCAGCGGGCGTGGTCAGTAAGATCGTCGCCTGCGGATTGGCCTTTTGCAGGTTTTGTACTAAAGCATCGATGTTGGTGTAAAACTCCGTCATGGTCAGGGCAGCACTATGGGCTTCGTTCGTACCCAGCGAAACCACAATAAGCTGCGGCTCAAGCCCTTTGGTCTGCTCCGCGAAATACTGGGCGTCGCGGTAATGCGAAAACTGAGCCCCGTTTACTCCTACACAGTGATAGAGTACGCCGGGCTGACCATTTTCCAGACTAAATCCAAACAAGGTCGTATGGTTTTGTCCCGGTCTTGTTTGGACGGATTCCAGGGAAAATTCGTCGTTCAGTTCATTTAGATCGACTGAAATCGGTGCTTGTCCCTCCGCTCCACCAGAGGTTTGTACGGAAGCCATTACTGCTCCCGAAGCATCCAGGATATTCAAGTCATAACTGCTGGTATCCCGTAAACAGAACACTTTAAGGCGATCAAACTGATACCCTAAGGCCGAGTCCGAGCGAATTTGTACGTTCATTCGTTTCCCGGGATAGGCATTCCGAATGGTTACACCTCCAATGCCAATTGGTAATTCAGTGTCGGGAAAAATGCAACGTCTGGCTTGCCAGATGGCCTCGCTACTGGTCTGATAGGTATGCGGTTCGTTAGTACGAGCTACGTGCAGGGGTACCACCAGTCCTCGGCCAGCGTTCCCAAACTCGTACTGAAACTGCTTTCGAACAGTATTCGTCAGAAAATCAGCTTGCAGGTGAGAATCACCAATGTGTAAAATATTGACAACGCCCTGTTGCCGTGCCTTTAATTCCGTCAGAGCATCAAAAAACGGATTCAGGCTTTCTACCTGCTGGATCGCGTTGGTTTCGGAGGTCTCGATGCTGGGAGACAGTAGTTTGACGAGTGAGGTTTGAGCCTGAACGTTGGGCAACAGTGCGAACAGCAACAGGCTCAGTCGTAAGATTCTGATCATATTTTTTCTTTTCAAACAAGAGGGCTTTTGCCAACAAACGGGCAATCTTACGGCCACCGGCGTATTTCATGTGCGTGTAATCTTTGTTCGCCAACCCCGCATTTACGTACTTGACCATTGAGCCTTCCCCGCCCATGGCTTCCCAGAGGTTCCAGAAGGTTACGCCCGTTTTGCGGGACATTTCACGTTGGGCTTCAATCAGGTATGGAATACTGGGAAAGGAAACGTACGAACCCGCCTGTCGCATGCTTCGATCGGATACGCCAATAACCAAAATGCTTGCTTCGGGAAATCCTTTTTTGATTCGTTCAATGGCCGCCATCATTTTGGGAACGTACCAGCCCAGTTGCGTCGTATTCGGCTGAATGACATTTAAGCCGTACTGCAAAATGACGAGTTTATAATGTTGGAGGTTGTTGAATTGCTGATACATGGATTCCGAAACCCCCAGCAAACCCCAGCCTGAATTTCCCCGAATACTGAAATTATCGACGTAGACTCCATGATCCGCTTCGAAGCTCAGTCCGTACAGCGTTAAATTATTCCCGAACGAAAAACGAACCTGATTTCCCGCCGCCATCAGAGCGTGCTCGGCCAGTGCAGAGCGGGCGACCAATGTATCGGCCTGCTCCGGCTCAGAACCCAGCGTATACCGTAAAGCACTGCTCTGTTTAGCTTGGTAAAAGACCCGAACGCGATCAAACCGACTGGCCCCGTATGGTCGTCCGGTACTATAATTGACCAGATTATTGCCTTCAGGAATGAAGCTGTAGCCAGATACACCTAAAGCCGGACTTCCCTGCTGTTTTTGTAGGACCGAATAGGTTTTGAAATTCCGGAATTGATGGCGGATGGTGGCCCGAAAATTAGCTACGGGCGACGTGAGCGGTACGTAACCCACCCCTCGTCCTCCGAACAATGCCTGTAGCGTATCCCGGAAATCCCCACATAACATGTCTCCTTCAATAAAGGAATCGCCAAAAAAGGCAATCCGTACGGGCTTGGTCTGGGCTTCCTGACTCAGAGCCTGCATAATCTGCCGGAGACCTTGTCCCGTGCTGTCATAGTCTTCAATACAGGTAATTCCGTTCGGGCAGGGCAGATGCTTCTTCTGTACCGCCACGAGCTCTTCTACCTTCGGTGCAGTCTTTACCGAAGGCTTTTTTTTCGCAAGAGACAAAGGTGGCGAGGGCTTCGTATCTTCCTGAATAGACGAAAACAATCGAACTGGTTTCAGATTTATATCGCTCCAAACCCTTTCGGGTACATACGAAAAGGCCACTAAACCAGCCACCAGCAACAGGGTCAATATCGGAACCTGCCGCAACGAATTGGAGGCCATGAATGAATTAGATACGGAGTTGAGTGAAGAATAAGTTTAACTAGTGGGCTTCCGGATTGCTTTGTACGGTCGGCCGGAAGCCCGCAAACGGAACATTACTTTTTATAAATGCTGCCTTTGGCTGCTAACAGCGTATTCTGCATCAGTGAAATAATAGTCATCTGGCCAACGCCACCGGGTACCGGAGTAATGAAGCTGGTCTTGGGAGCGACTTCATCAAATTTCACGTCTCCCTTCAGTGAAAAACCGGACTTTTTAGTGGCATCCGGTACGCGTTCCAAGCCTACGTCCAGTACAACGGCTCCTTCTTTTACCATATCCGCCGTGATGAATTCCGGACGGCCCAGGGCTCCTACCAGAATATCCGCCTGACGGCAGATTTCAGCCAGATTTTTAGTTTTGGAGTGTGTGATCGTTACGGTACAGTTGCCCGGATACGTATTCCGTTGCATCAGAATGCTCATCGGTAAACCTACAATCTGGCTGCGGCCCACAACGACGCAGTGTTTACCTGCCGTTTCGATGCCGTAATGTTCCAACAGCATCAGGCAGCCCTGAGGCGTGGCTGAAATGTAGGCGGGCAGGCCTTTGGCCATGCGGCCAATGTTGATGGGATGAAAACCGTCCACATCTTTTGCCGGATGAATCGTTTCCATCACGGCGTCGGGATTGATATGAGCCGGCAGGGGTAACTGGACGATCAGACCGTCCATGTCCGGATTTTCATTGATTTCGCGGACTTTATCAAGCAGTTCGGCTTCCGTTACCGTTTCGTCAAAACGAACCAAAGTCGACTCAAAACCCAGTTCTGCACAGGCTTTGACTTTGTGAGCAACGTAGGTTTCAGAAGCTCCATTGGTACCCACCAAAATAGCCACCAAATGGGGCGTTTTGCCGGATTGAGCTTTCAATTGTTGTACTTCTTCGGCGATCTGGGCCTTGAAATGAGAGGCAACAGCCTTGCCGTCAATCAATTGCATAATATTCTGCTCTAAATAGTAAAACGAAAATCAAACCCAAAGATACGGAATCCGGCGATTTCCTTGAGTCCCCTTTGCTCATTTACCCAAGAAATCTGGCTTGCTCCTCTTCAAGAAAAACCGCAAGCAATTATGGACAAATGGTTGACTATAGGACAGTTACGACGTATATTTGGAACGTTTTATTACGCGTAACCCATGCAATTATCTTTCTTACCAGCCGACGAACGCCGTTTTTTTATTGACCTGTTTGCTCAAGTGGTTTTCGATTCCCGCCGGAATCGGCCTCGGCTGAAAACCATTACCAATCAACGGGTTCCGGGCGATTTATCCGTCCGTTGTCCGCTGCGTTTACTACGTCAGTTTCCAGAAGGAACCATTTATAAACTGGATGCTCGACTCGTACAAACGCCGGGAAAACAGCCGTACCTCGTCGCCGTTAACCAACGAACGCTGCACCGGGCTCTTGAATTTTATGACCATAATCTGACTGTACAGAACGGTGAATGTAAAGCCCTCCGCCCTTCCCGCCGGGTCGTGAAAGAACGATCTACCTAACTTTTCAGGGCTTTTCAATTGATATTCTATGCACTAGCTAAATTTTTACGCTTCCTAATACGGGCTTCTTTGCCTGCTTCCATTCGATTCCTGTCTCCCCTTTCCAATTTCCTGCCAAACAATCCGTATTTTTGGGCGTTTTTCTACTAAAAACCATCGGTACTATGCCGGAAAACACGGAAGCAGGGGCGTTCGAAAACCCCATTAACCCAGACAAGGTAGCCGAAAATCCCGGTCTCCTTCCCTACGCCCATAACGCGGGCAGTGCAGTCATTCGTCCCGAAGACGAAGGTAAAATCAAAGCTAAAGCTCTGACCGCCATGCGGCAGCAGACGGGCAAGCAGTACGATCAGCTCGCCGGACAAATGAAAACCCTGCTGGATCAGGCCAAAGCCATTCAGAAGCGGGTGGAAGTTTCGGAACGAGTCTATACGGCGGCGATTAACTTTGAGCCCTTCATTGGTCAGACCATGTATCTGTACGAAAAAGCCGATGGCTCAGACCTGCTCTCGCTGGTGGCTCCGCACGAATGGGGACGTTCCTTTAAATATAACCGCTACGTAGCTCAGGTAACGATGCTGTACGATCACACCTGGGATGTACTGTTTTATAACGACGAAGGCGACGAAGAACGCGTTGAAATTTAGTCGCTGCATAAAGACTTCATCTTGAAAATCACGAAGTAATGAGTAATAATCCGAAAACCACTCCGATCCTTTCCTGGCAGCTGCCCTGGGAACCGATTAAAGAATACCGCGAAATCCGCTATTTGTACTACGAAGGCATCGCGATGATTTCGATTAACCGTCCAGAGGTACACAATGCCTTTACGCCCCTGACGGTCAGTGAAATGATTGAAGCGATGGAACTGGCCCGTCAGGATACGCGGGTCGGCGTAATCATTCTGACGGGTGAAGGCGGTCGGGCGTTCTGCTCGGGCGGCGACCAGTCGGTACGTGGTCACGGTGGCTACGTGGGCGAAGATTCCGTTCCCCGTTTGAACGTACTGGACTTACAACGTCAGATTCGTTCGATTCCCAAACCCGTCATTGCCATGGTAGCCGGATGGGCCATCGGTGGCGGACACGTACTGCACGTAATCTGTGACCTGAGTATTGCGGCTGAAAACGCCCGATTTGGTCAAACGGGACCGAAAGTGGGAAGCTTCGACGGCGGTTTTGGTGCTAGCTACCTAGCCCGTATCGTAGGTCAGAAGAAGGCCCGTGAAATCTGGTACCTCTGCGATCAGTACGACGCTCAGGACGCTCTGTCGATGGGTCTGGTTAATAAGGTAGTACCCATCGAAAAACTGGAACACACGACGGTAGAATGGTGCCGTAAGATTCTGGCAAACAGCCCCATCGCTTTACGGATGCTTAAGTCTTCGTTCAACGCCGATCTGGACGGACAAGCGGGTATTCAGGAGCTGGCCGGTAACGCCACCCTGCTGTACTACCTCAGCGACGAAGCCAAGGAAGGGCAGCGTTCGTTCCTGGAAAGACGCAAACCCGATTTCCGGAAATTCCCGCAGTTTCCTTAATAGTTTACGGTTGACAGTTTTCTGTTTTCAGTACATGCTCTGGTACTACTTTATTACGTATCTATGACTGAATCGATGTTGGCACGGCCATAAATCTGCTCTTATGCTAACTGGTAAGTAATACTGAAAACAGAAAACTAACCACTGAAAACGGAACGTATGAACTATCTGAAATCCATTTTGCTGTTTACGGCCTTAGTGACTCTTTTGGGCAGTTGCCGGGATACCAGTGATCCGCAGGATCGGGATGAGCTGAGTTATCTGCATCAGACCTGGAAACATTCCGACGAAGAAGATACCGAAGGCCGCCTGATTTATCGCAATGCCGATTACAAATTCCCGACTACTAAAGACCGTCAGACGTTTACTTTTAGTGAAAATGACGTACAGGTTTCAGTCATTAAAAACAACAAGCTTACGCAGTACAAAGGCAGCTATACGGTAGTAATGAACGGTAATTCCGTGAAAGAACTGACCATTAATTATACGGAAGCGGGTCAGCGAATCCCTACGGTATTACGCTACGAAGTACTGATTCTCGCCAAGGATGCTCTCATTTTGAAGGCCCTGTAACAAGCGATCGGACTTGCCTTTTTGCTGCTTATTCCCCCAATTATAAAATTCATGAATTTTTGGCTCGTCAAATCCGAACCTTTTAAATATTCCTGGAATGATTTCGTTAAAGAAAAGCGAGGCGTCTGGGATGGTGTACGAAACTTTCAGGCTCGTAATAACCTGAAGGCAATGGCAGTCGGAGATTTGGTGTTATTTTATCATTCAAACGAAGGAAAAGAAATTGTAGGCATTGCTAAAGTGGTACGTGAGGCATATCCCGACCCCACAACGGAGGATGACCGCTGGGTAGTCGTGGATCTGGAGCCCGTCGAAAAGCTCCCCCAAAGCGTCACACTGGAAACCATCAAAGCCGATACCCGCCTACAAAATATTGCCCTGATCCGTCAGTCACGCTTATCGGTTTCCCCCGTCCGGCCCGAAGAATTTGATATCATCGTTGGATTAGGCCATGAACATGCGTAGCCCCCTTATTGTCCTTGCCCTTGTATTGGGCTCTTTTACTCTATTCGCTCAACAGAAGCGACTTGAAATTCCTATTCCCTCGTCTACCGCCAATATTTTCACGATCCCCGTGGGTCAGGAAGGCGTGATGCTGCTCACCCAGACGGGCCGAAATTCGTATCACATCGATCGGTTCGATACCAATCTGGACCGTAGTTGGTCGGTAGATGGCACGATTACGGATGGCCTGGAGTATGTCACGTATTCGTATGACGGCAAAAATGTGTATCTGCTTTTTAGCCGGAATAAGAGTAATGTGTACGAAATCATTAAAGTATACGTAGGTCCGGGTTTCACCGAAAAATTTGAAATTCATTCGGTGGATAAAATGGAAATTTCCCAGTTCAAAGCTTTCCACGATGGCATATACATTGCTGGGGTGGTTCGGGAACAACCCATTTTATCCTACACGAACCTGCAAACGCGTCAGAATCGTCTCCTTAATGCTTCCTTCAAAGGTCAGGCCGAAGTACAGACCATTGACGTGGATTCGGTAACCAATCGCGTAAACGTCACCTACGCCGTTCGGAAAAATCGGGAGTACTCAATTGTAGTAAAATCCTTCGACGATGCAGGAAAACAGCTTTCGGAAATTGTGGTAACCCCCGATGAAGATTACGCCCTGCTCGATGGCCGACTCAGTCCGCTGGCCGATGGTACGAATCTGATGATTGGTACCTATGGTTTCCGGAATATGCAGTCGCAGACGAAGGGCCGGATGGTACAGGGAATTTACATCTGTAAGGTAACCGACAACGAAATTCTGCCCCTGAAGTATTACAGCTTCACGGATTTCAAAAACTTCTTTTCCTACCTGAGTCCCCGCGACCAAGAGCGTCGTGAGCGTCAGGTTCAACGCAAGAAGGAAAAAGGCAGCGATCTGAAACTGAACACGCAGTTACTGTTGCACGATCTGATTCAGAAGGATGGACAGTTGATTCTAGTGGCTGAAGCCTTCCAGGCTACCTTCCGTAATAATGGAAATCCTTGGGGTTACGGCGGTGGCCCTTGGGGCAGTCCGATGGGTGGTTTTTATCCCGGTTGGGGTTGGGGGA
This sequence comes from Siphonobacter sp., assembly GCF_048595215.1. Lineage (NCBI taxonomy): Bacteria > Pseudomonadati > Bacteroidota > Cytophagia > Cytophagales > Cytophagaceae > Siphonobacter > Siphonobacter sp. The sequence goes on along the minus strand of NZ_JBMDWJ010000047.1, from coordinate 23,261 downwards.
TGTATAGTCTGAACCCCTTCTACTTCGGAAATCGTGGTTTCTATAACAACGGTTCGCAGATGTTTGATGGCTGGCAGTATACGCACGCTGTGGTGGCAGGTATCAACCAGCAGGGAGCGTTAGTGTGGGATAACAGCTTTGAAATTGACAAGGTAAAAACCCTGTCCTTGAAGGAAAAAGTGAAAGTAAATCTCCAGAATGATCAGGTAACGTTGGTGTACAGTGACAAAGGCAGCCTCCGCTCGAAAAGTATCAAAGGCGGTATGGTGCTCGAAGACGGTACAGCTCAGGCGATTGCCACGAATAACAACGGAGACCGGGTTCGCCGCAACTCGACCGATAATCTGGATTACTGGTACGATAACTACTTCCTGGCCTGGGGTTTCCAACGCATCACCAACGATGCCGAAGGCCGTCGGAACGTGTTTTATCTCAATAAAGTAGCATATTAATTTTGCCCGAAATACGATGCGAAAGGACTGATGATTTACCTCATCAGTCCTTTTCCTGTCTCTGAACCATCAACTTCTTTTAGGAATAGTAGCCGTATTTTAGTGCTTAGAAGTAATACGCTCATCGATGAACGAATCACACGCTCGGTGACTTGTACGAATGTATGATTAAACCTGAACGACTGAAGGCAAGCAAAAGACTTGTCTAAACAATACCTTTATGAAATTACTGACTCCCACCCCCTGGTCTGATTATGAACTGATCGACTGCGGAGGTTTCGAGAAATTAGAACGCTTTGGTGCCTACGTACTGGCCCGCCCCGAACCGCAGGCCATCTGGGATAAAACCCTATCCGATGCCGAATGGGAAAGCAAAGCCCAAGCCTACTTTAAACGCGAAAAAGGCAACTCCGAACGCGGCGAATGGCTGACGAAGCAGGGGATGCCCGACCGCTGGACGGGCACCTACCCCCTGGGTTCGCAGAAGCTTACCTACAAGCTGGCTCTCTCTTCCTTCAAACACGTGGGTCTGTTTCCGGAGCAGGCCGCTAACTGGGAATTCATCTACCAGAAAACCAAGGCCCTCGGCATAGAGAAGCCCAAAGTCCTCAACCTGTTTGCCTACACGGGCGTGGCCTCGCTGGCAGCCCGGGCCGCCGGAGCTGACGTTACGCACGTGGATTCGGTGAAACAGGTCATTAGCTGGTCGCGGGAAAACATGGAACTTAGTAATCTGGATAACATCCGCTGGATGGTGGAAGACGCCATGAAATTCGTGAAGCGGGAAGTTCGCCGGGGCAATACCTATCACGGCATCATTCTGGATCCGCCCGCCTACGGTCGTGGTCCTGACGGCGAGAAGTGGGTACTGGAAGAACAGATCAACGAGTTACTCAAACTTTGCAAGCAATTACTGAATCCACAACAGCACTTTTTTCTGATCAATCTATACTCCCTGAGTTTTTCGGCCCTGATTGCCGAAAGTCTGATTCTGCGAATTTTCGAGAAAACCGAAAATCCTGAGTTCGGTGAACTGTACCTACCCGATTCATTCCATAAAAAGTTACCGCTGGGCATCTTTTACCGCTTTGCTACGGTTTAATGGCCGAGGTTTTTTGACTCCTGGCCCGTACCTTTCGCTTTGTTAGCGGAAATGGGCCCGGAGCCTCCCAAGATAGACGACTTATGAAACTATTGATCATCGAAGACGAGCCGAAAACCGTCCAGTCCATCAGACAGGGCCTGGAAGAAAATGGTTTTGAAGTAGATATTGCTTACGATGGTCTGATTGGTAAACACCTGGCCAAGCGAAATCCCTACGATCTGATCGTTTCGGATATTATCATGCCGGGCCTGAATGGTGTGGAACTGACCCGTGAGCTTCGGAGTGAAGGTGTGGAAACGCCCGTTTTGCTATTGACGGCGTTGGGTGGTATTGACGAAAAGCTGATGGGCTTCGACGCCGGTGCCGACGATTACCTGGTTAAACCCTTTGAATTTGCCGAACTGCTGGCCCGTATCCGCGTGCTGACCCGCCGCTGGAACGGCTCCATGCCCATCGCTTCCAATATTCTGCGGTACACGGATCTGGAAATGAACCTGGATTCGAAAACGGTAACCCGCGGCGAGAAGAAAATTGAACTTACCGCCCGGGAATTCGCCCTCCTGGAATTTATGTTACGGAATCAGGGAAAAGTGCTTTCGAAAGCCGAAATTGCGGAGAAAGTATGGGATGTCAATTTCGATACGGGAACGAACGTAATTGAGGTGTATATCAACCTGTTACGCAAAAAGGTGGACAAAGATTTCACGACCCGTCTCATTCACACTCAATACGGGATGGGCTACGTACTAAAGGTGGAAGATTAGCGGATGCTACTGCCACCTTTCTCCTCTTTCTCAATACTGATTTATTAGGGTTCCATGCAAATTCGTACTCGCCTTACCATTCAATTTACCCTACTGGTTTCGGTAATTGTTTTGCTGGCGTTTGCGGCCATTTATTACTTCCGGGAGTACTCTTTGCAGGAACAGTTCTATAAACGTCTCCGTCAGAAAGCCCTGAGTACAGTCGAGTTGCTGGTTAACCAGAATGAGGTAAACTCCGAGATTCTCAAGCTCATCGACCAGTCGAATTACGACCTGCTGTACAAGGAGAATGTCATTCTGTACACCTATCGAAATGACATCTACCATGCCAATAATGATACCATTCGCTTCGATCTGGACCGGAATATCCTGAACCGCATCCGGCTGAATAAAGAGCTGCGAATTGATCAGGGTGAGTACAAGCTCTACGGACTCTATTACACTAACGATGGCGAACGTATGGTGAGCGTAGCCGGAGCCGCCGACGTAGCCGATCAGGTGAGTATGCGTTCGCTGCTGCGGATTATGCTGTACGCCTACGTTGCCTGTATTTTGCTGGTAGCGGTAGTAGGCTGGTTTTTTGCGGGACGAGCCCTTGTACCCATATCGGACGTCATCAACGAAGTGCAGCGAATTTATCCGCAGAACCTGAGTAGGCGGGTGAATACGCAAAACGAAAAGGACGAAATCGGGCGGCTCACCTTCACGTTCAATGCTCTACTCGACCGGGTGGAACAGGCGTTCCGGTTACAGAATATGTTCATTTCGAATGTCTCGCACGAACTAAAAAACCCGCTTACTAAGATCATCTCTCAGTTGGAAGTAGTGCTGCTGCGGGAACGTAGTACCGAAGAGTACCGCCAGACGGCTTCTTCCGTTTTGGCGGACGCCCGCGACCTGAGTCAGCTCTCGAATACCCTACTCGAACTGGCTAAAGTTTCTGATCAAAATCAGCCCTTCCTCACGGCTCCCGTACGCATTGATGAAGTACTGTGGGATGCCCGTGATCTGCTTCGTTCGACCCATCAGTCGTATACCATTAAGGTTGAATTTCCGGTTGACATTGAAGAAGACTCCGTTTTAACCTTAAACGGCAATGCGTATCTATTGAAGGTAGCGGCAATCAATCTGATGGAAAATGGCTGTAAGTTTTCCAACGATCATACGGTTTTTGTGAAAGTACTGCCTAGCCCGACGCAACTCGAGCTGGTCTTCAGTAACCGTTCCGACATTGCTCAGGAAGAGTTGAGTCTAATTTTTCAGCCGTTTTACCGTAGTCAGAAATCCGTACGTATTTCGGGGTACGGCATCGGTTTATCATTGGTAGACCGAATCATAAAATTGCATAATGGCACGATTGAGGTAGATTCGCAGGAAGGAAACGTGACCTTTCGTATCGTCATTCCTCAGGCTAAACCAAATTTTCAGTAGATTTTAAGGATTGCTTCACGTGTGCTTAAGTATTGGCCCGTTCATTTGCCCTTGCAAAGCAAACCAGTTTTCTCATCCGGTTAGATGGTTTGTAATGGGGGAAATGCAGACACGCTGGGGCCCTTACTGTCGGCTCCAGCGTAGTCTTTTTGATCAGTAACCTCTTTTACCCTCATGAAGTATATGCCTTACCTGGTCGCTACCATAGCCGGGTTTGCGTTAGGCGGCATGGTTCGTTGGTACTGCTACCCCTGGACAGACCTCGTATCCTCTCGCGAAATGATGCTGGTTACGGTACTCATCGGTGTACCTTCCGGATTCGTCTTACAAATCATCGCCGTTCGGTATCCTCCTCAAAGTCGTCTGCTTGATATACGGGTTTTCGTATGCTTGGGGATTGTCTGTTCCTTGATCTGGTAAGGCCTTTTTGCAAAGTTTCAAGTAATATTGTAGAAACACTCTTCCTTTATCGGCTCATATCTATCTACTTACTCTTTCGGATCATTCAAACCTTGAAGCTCTTTGAAAAAGCTTTAACCCGTTAAAGAAACCCACACCTTTGGGCTGTACGCAAAAAATTACGAATCTTAACGTATATTCGAGGCAAAAGAAAAGTGTTGTCCATCTATTGAAATTTATATTCCTACTATCAACTTTCTACCAAGTCGATAGATATATCATCAACCTCTTGTAATTGAACCACATCTTTATTGAACTATGCTTATGGGTATCCTCTTTGCGAGCATCTTCTATTTGATGCATGCCTCATTAAGCCCTCCCCTCAGATCAAGTTTTGCTTTCTTAAAATTCAAGAGAGTTAAAGTACTTTCTTCTTTCAGTAGTAACTCCTTAATTTCCTCGGGGACTTACAATCGAATACAGCCTTAAATATTTTAGCCATTCAACGTTACCTTATCCGATAGCCCAAGAGCCTCGTTGGTTTGATTGGTAGATTACCTAATGGCCAACCTCATTATTACAGCACTCAAATCCACTCAAATTTATACCTCCACTTTTCAACTCAATCCAGTATGTACAAACTGTTTACTCCCATCTTTTTCCTGATTTCTGTTCTTTCCGTTTCCGCCCAAATGGGTATTGGTACGTCAACCCCTCATCCAGGGGCGGCCCTCGACATCGTGTCTCCCGATAAAGCACTTTTGATTCCAAGGGTTACCGAAGTCAACCGGCCCGGCAGCCCTGGCAAAGAAGCGGCTACGCCTGGGATGATTGTTTATCAGCCGGATGGTATACCTGGATTTTATCTATACAACTGGGATGGCTGGATAAAAGTAATGACACCTATGGATGTAAAGCCCCAAGGGTTTGCTTATGCGGTATCGTACTTCACTACAGACTACGTTTTAAACGTGGAGCCTATCTTTCCAACCCAAATATCTTTGAGAGTACCCTATTCAAACGGAGATATATACAGCCAAGAGCCCCATTCTATTACTATAAACAAATCTGGTGTCTATAGCATAGAATATGATATGACTCCTATTTCTGTGACAGGTAATCAATATCAACTACTATTGAACGTCGCAAATAATACTGGCTCATCCAATGGAGTAGTTCCAGGTTCCGTACAAATCTCCTCTCAAGGAGATCCTAAAGTTCACGGCCATGTCATGCTATATGTCTCACAGGGAGCTAGAGTTTCCTTAATTGCACTTCCCTATCCTAACACAAGCACATCTTCATTAACGTTTGGAAGTGCTGATTACCAACATGGGGTTTCAATGAAGATAGTTCGACAACTCTAAAAATCTTATGACCCATCTCGAAGCACTCGTCGCCCAGTACATCGGCATCAAAGATTTGATATTTGAGTTTGCCAGCGATCAATTCAGTTTCACAACTATCGGATGCTCTAGCCAACAAGTAACTGGAGTCTAGGAAAGCGATGAGTCTTAAACCTGTTAAGATTAGGAATATGCTTAAACTTCCCTTACCTCTTTGCCTGCTCGAAAATTAGTACGAACGCAGAGTTTAGCGTAAAAGCCTTTTGTCGAAACATCGACGTCTCCATTCTAGCTTTACTGCAACAATCTACTCACAATCAACTTACATTAATGGTACTTAGAGTAGGTCTTCCGGACCTACTCTAAGTATTTTACAACAAGCGTATAATGCATCTTTTCCAGTAATCCATTACTTTTGACCCGCTTATGCTTTCGATTCACCGTACTTCCCAGTACAAGGGTGGACGGTCTTTGCCGGTTGGGACCTGAAGAAAGTACGAAGTGAAAGGATGCGGAGCTACCCTGGCAGCAATACTCTTGCCCTGGACCGCATTCCTAGCCCCATACGATTTATATCTAGAGAAAACACAGATTTTCAACGCGTTCTATTGGTACTTCTGTAACAATTAGATAAGTATGGCATTTTACTTGAACGGACTCAGATACCGACCCCGGCCAGCCAAACGGACTTCTGCCGGCATTCTTTCTGGACTACTCCTGCTTTCCATCTTGGGCAATCTCGTACAGTGGACCTCCCAAAAGGCTATACGTACGCAGTTAAACAATGCCATCGTTAGCAATGATTCGACGCTGGCGGCCAAACACGAGACTGAAAAACGGCTGCTTCGGATGGAAGAGGAACTGAACCAGCAAAAGACCTTACGACTCATTTCGGACAAACGTTAGAAATACATCTCTTCCGCCAGTCGGAACGTATTGCAATGAGCTTCGACAATGTCGGCGAGCCGGTGCGAGTAGCCCCCGCCCATGACCACCACGAGCGGCAAACCATAGCGTTGAGCCTGTTCGAATACAAACTGGTCGCGACGGCGGCAGCCTTCTTTGGTCATCTTCAGCTTGCCGAGTTTGTCCGTTTCGAGCACGTCGACCCCGGCAATGAAAAAGAGGAAATCGGGCTTTTCCTGCTCCAGCAAGCCGGGCAGCGTATCATACAGTTGCTGCAAATACGGTTCATCCGTTAGGTAAGAGGGCAATTCGATGTCCAGGTCCGACTTCTCCTTATGTAGCGGATAGTTATCTTTCCCGTGCATCGAAAACGTAAACACGCGGGGTTCGTTTTCGAAAATGCAGGCGGTTCCATTTCCCTGGTGCACGTCCAGATCGATCACCAGAATTTTCTTCCGCTGTCCTTCATCCAGTAGATAATTCGCGGCAATGGCTACGTCATTGAGGATACAAAACCCTTCGCCCTTGTCCGCGTAAGCGTGATGTGTACCGCCGGCAATGTTCATAGCTATACCGTATTGCTGAGCGTACCGGCAGCAGTCGATCGTACCCTGAGCAATGACGATTTCCCGGTGTACCAGAGCCTCCGTTAAGGGGAATCCAATCCGCCGCACCATTTTGTCCGATAAACGAAGATTCCGCAGATCATCCCAATACGTTGGCGTATGCGTTCGAAGAATCCAGTGCGGATCGAGGGGCTGGGGTTGAAAAAAGGAATCCTCCCGAACGACGCCCTCCCGCAACAGTTGTTGGGGAATTAGTTCGTATTTTTCCATGGGAAAGCGGTGACCTTCGGGAAGCGAATAGCAGTACTCAGCTGCGTAAGCAATTTTTAACATAGGGATTGATTTGCCTCTGGTCCGCTACCATTTTCATTCCAGCGGCCCAAGTGGCCTTATTTTTTTAGGCTATTGCGGATATTCAACCAACATATAGCTTATGAAAACGCTACTGTTTGTATTCGCTCTGGGTATTACGACCAGCTACGCTCAAACTTCCGTTAATGATTCTCGTAAGGATCTGATTGCAAATCTGAGCAGTACGGCCGATTACGCCACGTTCACTAACGCTCTCAATCAGAGCGGTTTGTCACAAACGTTACGTGCCAACGGTCCCTTTACCATATTCGCACCTACGGACAAGGCTTTTGCAAAGGTTCCTTCGCTGGATGAACTCCTAAAAAGCGAAAATAAACCGAAGTTGATCAAGTTACTATCCAACCACGTACTGACGGGAAAGTATACGGCTCAATCGATTCGTGAAGCCATTGAAAAAGGCCAGGGCAAAGCCACATTCAAAACCCTGGGTGGCGGTACCCTGACGGCAGCTTTATCAGAAGACGCCGTCCTGATTACCGACGAAGCCGGGAGCACCTCCCGAGTAATCATGCCCGACCAGAATTCCGATAACGGCATCATTCACATTATAGATACAGTTGATCAGACGAAGTAGGTATTTGTTTTCGTACTAGTTTGTCACTACATTTTCGAAGGATCGATGGAAGAGAATTTCTTTCGTCGATCCTTCGTTGCATATAGGAGTGATCTTGTAAATTGCTCCATCATCCGTTTACACTTTATATTTTTACATGGCTACGTGGTTTTTAGGAAAGATCCGATTTACAAAGGAAATTGATGCAGGGAAGTTTCAAACCGTTACGGAGGCGTATTTACTCGACGCCGTATCGTTTACAGATGCCGAAGCCCGCTTGTATGATTTATTAGGTGACAACGCTCCCGATTTCCGGGTAACCAGCCTGTCGCCCATGAAAGTTCAGGAAGTTTTTCATGTGGAAGGCCCTGAATTAAAGTGGTTTAAAGTCAAAATTCTGATTACGACTTTTGACGAAAAAGCGAAGAAAGAAAAGAAGTCCTCGGCCTCTTTTCTCATCAACGCCGACTCCATCAAACAGGCCTACGATCGGGTGGAAGATGCCTTGGGTCGCGTAGAAGATTACGAAATTACGGACGTGTCCCTTACACCCATTCTTGAAGTGGTTCCCTACGACGTGGACAACCAGAAGATGGATCAGTTGCGTCCGTTATCGGAGGCAGTGGCGGCGTTTGAAAATGATTCGAACCCAACCTCAAAGGATTCACCCGAACAGCCTTTTGAGCGGGTCGAACCAGCGGCAGAGTAACCCCGGAATCCGGCAGGTATTCGCTCCTGCCGGATTCTTATTCCTATATCCCCATCATGAAAAAAATCTGCTTTGCTTTACTCACTCTCTGGGCTACCGGTTGTGTAAGTAGCCAGGGCCCCAGCCGTACCTCTACCCCATCTCAACCGACTTCTCCTGCGGCTTCAGCCAGTGGCGGACGCGTGAATATTGCCCAGCATGCGGCCCGCTCACAGGAACACAGTATCCTTACCAAAGCTCTCAAAGAAACCGGGTTTGTAAACACCTTACAGAACTCTGGACCTTTTACCGTATTTGCTCCCACGGACTCCGCCTTTCACAAGTCGCCGGAAGCTACTGCCCTATTGCAACCCGATCAGATGAACCGCCTGCGAAAAGTGCTGGCCTATCACATCGTTACAGGCGTTTGGCAAACCAAAAACTTCCAGGAAGCTTTAGATCGGGGTATCCAACGCGTAGAACTGCGAACCCTCGCAGGCGAATACATCTACGTATCCAAGAACGGCGACCAGTGGCTGGTAACAGATAAAACCGGCCATCAGGCCAAGCTTGAAACCACGGACTATGCCGTTAGTAACGGAATTGTACACGTAACTGACGCCGTGCTTTGGCCCTAAGTCCGCAAGTTTCGGGTTACGGGACTGCAATGAAGGCGGTATTTTTGGTTCATGAATGACTATCAACGCATTGAAAAAGCGATTCAGTACCTGAATACGCACTTCCAGCAACAGCCTTCGCTGGACGCGGTGGCTGAGCATGTCCACCTGAGCCCATACCATTTTCAACGTCTGTTTAAAGACTGGGCGGGGGTAAGTCCCAAGAAGTTTTTGCAGTACATCAGCCTCGAACACGCCAAGAGCTTACTGGCTCAGGGACACTCCCTGGCCGATACCAGTTTCGAAACCGGCCTTTCCAGTACCAGCCGTCTGCATGATTTATTCATTACCATCGAAGGCATGACGCCCGGCGAATACAAAAACGGCGGACAGTACCTACAAATTCAGTACAGCTTTGGCTCTACGCCCTTCGGACCAATTTGCATGGCTTCCACCGAAAAAGGCGTCTGCCACGTGGCGTTTATTACCAGTGAGGATGAAGGAAGAACTACCCTACAACTCCGCTTTCCCTACGCTCAGCTGGAGCTTCTGCCTACTGAATTTCATCGGGCCGTACTGCTGCGGTTTGAAAATTCGCCCGCGGATTTACCCCAGTTGAAATTACATTTGATGGGTACGGATTTCCAGCTCAAAGTATGGCAGGCCCTGCTACAAATCCCACCGGGACGACTGAGCACGTATGCACACCTTTCGCAGGTGATTGGGAAGCCCTCCGCTTGCCGGGCCGTGGGAACGGCGATTGGGCAAAATCCCATTGCGTACCTGATACCCTGTCACCGCGTCATTCGCTCTACGGGTGTGATTGGTGACTACCACTGGGGAGCGAGTCGAAAAGCGGCTTTGATCGGTTGGGAATCAGCCCATATGTTAGGGGAACCGGAGAACGTTTGTTAGTAATTTTTAACACGACATTTATAGCATCGCATCGATAAATACCTAAACTTGCACTAGAATCAACGAAACCCATAACAACGATCACCCCTTAAAACTATAGGAATATGAAAGCGATTCTTTTGTCAGTATTAGCCGCTGGTTTGCTTACCTCCACCCAGACCTTCGCTCAGGAAACAGCTCCCGTAGATGCGGCTAAAAAAGGTCAAATTATCATGAGTGCCCAGAAAATGATTGTGGAAAATGCCGTTCAATCACCGGGCTTAAAGACTTTTACCGCCGCGTTGAAACAAACCGGCGTTAGCAATACCCTATCTTCCAGCGGTCCCTTCACGGTTTTTGCTCCTACCGACTCAGCATTTGCTGCCGTTCCTGACGCAGCTCAGTTTGTTTCGGCTGGCAATGTGACGACCTTACGTAAAACCCTGCTACATCATGTCGTAACGGGCAAATGGACGGCGAATGACCTCCAAAACGCTGTGAATAAGGGTAAAGGAAAAACCGTACTACGCACGCTTACCGGTCAAAACCTGACGGTAACAAAATCAGGTGATCAGTTTGTGGTAGCCGATGAAAAAGGCCATCAGGCAGTGGTAGAATTCCCTGATCAGGCTCAGAAAAATGGTGTAGTACACGTGATTAGTGCCGTACTCATGCCGAAATAAGTATTGCGTTTTTCTAAATACAAAAGCCTTCTCTGATTGATCAGAGAAGGCTTTTTATTACAAACGTCCGTCAGATTTCTTTGATAAATACGACGCGATCCTGCCCTTCGCCTGCGTAATTTTTGACAACGGGTACGTCATAGCCGCCCCGCTCACCGATCATCTCCATGCCCATTTTATGATGGTGGAAGGCAATTGATTTAGTATTCTCTGGCGTTGTGATGGCTCTTACATGCGTACAGCCTTTCGTTTTGCAATAGTTGATAAAATGCTGGTACAGGAGCGTACCGAGCCCTTTTTTCTGGTGACTTTCCCGAATCCCAACGAGATGGACGTACCCTGACTGATCCGTCTGGGAGAGAAAACCGAAGAGATACGCTACGGGTTTTTGTTCTTCTCGAATGACAAAAGCCGTATTTCCGAATTCGTGAATGTAAATGGGATGATGGAAGGACAGTGTACGTTCGCTTCCCCAAAATTCGGCGATGTCCCGAATGATGATAAAATAGTCGTCGAGTGTACAGTTTTCGATAAGCATAGTTGGGTGGTTAACAGTGGAAGAAAGATTGGGGCACACCTATACACAGATACCGTGGCAAATAAAAAGTCCCTAACCAATTTCGCAATTGATTAGGGACTTTACTATAACTATTCAGAAAGGATTACTTCACTTCTTCAAAGTTCACATCCTGAACATCTTTATCATTACCAGCAGAACCGCCAGCCTGACCTTCGGTAGCATCACCACCGGGGTAACCATTCGGCTGAGCACCACCACCGGCATTAGCAGCGTTGTACATTTCAGTAGAAGCGGCCGCCCAGGCATTGTTCAGTTGTTCGGAAGCAGCATCGATAGCAGCAACGTCCTGGCTTTGGTGAGCCGTACGCAGAGCAGCAACGGCCGTTTCGATGGCTGATTTATTGCCTTCTGACAATTTATCACCGTACTCTTTCAATTGACGTTCCGTTTGGAAAATCAGTGAATCGGCCTGGTTCAGCTTCTCGATTTTTTCACGTTCAGCCTTATCGTTGGCTTCGTTCGCTTTGGCTTCGTCACGCATCCGTTGGATTTCGGCGTCGCTCAAACCGCTGGAAGCTTCGATCCGAATCTTCTGCTCTTTGTTCGTAGCCTTATCTTTGGCTGATACGTTCAGGATACCGTTCGCATCCACGTCGAAAGTTACCTCGATTTGAGGAATACCACGGGGTGCGGGCGGAATATCGCTCAGGTGGAAACGACCCAAGGTACGGTTTTGACCGGCCATCGGACGCTCGCCCTGCAATACGTGGATTTCAACCGAAGGCTGATTATCCGACGCCGTTGAGAACGTTTCAGATTTTTTCGTAGGAATCGTGGTGTTCGCGTCGATCAATTTCGTGAATACACCACCCATAGTTTCGATACCCAGTGACAAAGGAATAACGTCTAACAGCAGTACGTCTTTCACTTCACCCGTCAATACGCCCCCTTGTACGGCAGCACCAATGGCTACGGCTTCATCAGGGTTGATATTTTTCGAAGGTTTCTTACCAAAGAATTTCTCTACTTCTTCCTGTACTTTCGGAATACGCGTCGAACCACCTACCAGAATCACTTCGTCGATTTCGGAAGTGCTGATGTTGGCGTTCTTCATCGCTTTACGAACGGGTTCCATCATGCGTACGAACAGGCTATCGGCCAGTTGTTCGAATTTCGCCCGAGTCAGCGTACGCACCAAGTGCTTGGGCATACCGTTCACAGGGAAGATGTACGGCAGGTTGATTTCCGTCTGGCTGGAAGAAGAAAGTTCTACTTTCGCTTTTTCAGCGGCTTCTTTCAGACGTTGCAGAGCCATCGGATCCTGACGAAGGTCTAATCCTTCGTCCGCCTTGAACTCACCAGCCAGCCAGTCAATGATCACCTGGTCGAAGTCATCACCACCTAAGTGCGTATCACCGTCAGTTGATTTTACTTCGAATACGCCATCACCCAGTTCCAGAATTGAAATATCAAACGTACCACCACCTAAGTCAAACACGGCAATTTTCATGTCATGTTTTTTGTCCAGACCAAAGGCCAGAGCGGCAGCTGTAGGTTCGTTGATAATCCGTTTTACGTCCAGACCAGCGATTTGTCCGGCTTCTTTCGTAGCCTGACGCTCGGCATCGTTAAAGTACGCAGGTACCGTAATAACGGCGTCTGTTACGGTTTGTCCCAGGTAATCTTCAGCCGTCTGCTTCATTTTCGTCAGAATCTGAGCCGAGATTTCCTGAGGCGTATACAGACGGTCACCAATCCGTACACGGGGAGTATTGTTAGGGCCTTGTTCTACGACATACGAAATGGTTTTCATTTCGTTTTGTACTTCCGTAAAACGTTTACCCATGAAACGCTTGATTGACTGAATAGTATTCGTAGGGTTTGTAATAGCCTGACGTTTGGCAGGATCTCCTACTTTACGCTCGCCATTACCATTATCCATAAAGGCTACGACTGAAGGAGTCGTACGACGTCCTTCGCTGTTTGGGATAACAACGGGCTCGTTACCTTCCATTACAGCAACGCAGGAGTTTGTCGTGCCTAAGTCAATGCCAATGATTTTTCCCATGATAAAGTATTTGGTTTAATTTCTCGGTTATCGGTAGATGCTCTATTTATCTAAATCCCCGTGCCTATGGCTATTTTCTGTCTTATATTCTGACAGATTGACAGCATAAAAAAGGGCCCGCAGCGAAAAAATCTGCGAGCCTTCGACACAAACTTTACTCATCGTTGAGGTACTGACAGTTTATTTACCAAAAAGTCCGCCGAGCATACCACCCAATCCGCCTTCGTTGTTTTTGTCATTTTTATCGTTGGACGAACCAAACAAACTACCTCCAATATTTTTCAAATCGTTCATATCAAGTTTACCGTCGGCCAGAGCCGCTCCTACCTGATTAAAGTTAAATCCACCCGTGTTGGCATCCGTACCCGCCAGAAGCGATCCCATCATGGAATTAGCATCCACGGATTTGTCGTTCGGATTGTTCAACTTGCCAATGATTGTACTTAATACCATTGGGACAATGGCTCCGACGATGCTCTGTGCCACAGAGCCACTAATTCCAAATTTGTCCATCAGACTACCTATGGCATTTTGGGAAATTCCCGAAACAATAGGACTCTGTTGTACTGCCTGGCGACCGGAGAATAATTCCATCAGGCCACTGATGTTTCCCTTGGCTGCTTCGCCCTGTAAACCCTGTACGATAGACGTAAAGATGGTCGTCTGAGCGGCTTCGTTCTGTTGTTCAGGAATAGCCGGATTGTTGACAATGGCTTCCTGTGAATTATTTTTGACGAGATTGAGGAGCTGATCTAACATAGTTGTTTATTAGTAAGCGTATGGTCGTTTTTACTTAGCAATAGTACTCTACTTTTTTGAAAAACAAAAATTACCTTTGCTGCATTACTTTGTAAAAAAGTTGAGCCTACCTCACTTCGTACGCTTATTTTTGATTCAATCTCGGACTTTTTCAACCTTACGATTATGGCTGCCCGACTGGCTTCCAATCTCTTGATCGAAAACCTGAAGCAGGAAGTAAATGGCCTGCTCTATACCAGCGAATCTGATGCTCCTTTTGAGGTAAACGCGTTGCCCGAATGGCAGAAAGAGACGCCACCCGAAGCAGAAGCATTCCGTTCCTTGCTGGGACTAGAAGCGGATGTACCCGTGAAAATCCAAAAAATAGAATCGTTTTTCAGACCTTTATTGAAGACCTATGACTGGTTTGGGGAAGAAGAAAATCAGACGGTAGAACGCTATCAGCAATTGAAAAGCTTCGTCGCTACCCAGTTGACAAAACCTCAGGTATATCGCGTGGGAGAAGTAGAAATCGACATTTACATCGTGGGGCAGTCCGTGGATGGCCCCTGGGTAAGTTTAAAGACGAAAGCGACAGAAACGGAATAGCTATCAATTTTCAAGCCTGACGTGTAGTCATGAATTGAAGTCTCCTTTCTTGAAAAAGTGACATTTCGTCGTATTCTCTATAGGCTACTAAAACAAAAATCCTCCGGCAAGCCGGAGGATTTTCTATAGATCGAAACTTGATTTCTAATCTATGGCTCATTTCACGTGGTCAACCACAGCTTTGAACGCATCAGGATGGTTCATTGCCAGATCAGCCAATACTTTACGGTTCAGTTCAACGCCTGAATTATGCAGTTTGCCAATGAATTGTGAGTAGCTCAAGCCGTGCTGACGAGCACCGGCGTTGATACGAGCAATCCAAAGAGCACGGAAATTCCGTTTTTTCTGCTTACGATCGCGGTAAGCATAATTTAAACCACGTTCAACGGCATTTTTAGCTACCGTCCAAACGTTTTTACGACGGCCATAATAACCTTTGGCCAGTTTGAGCACCTTTTTGCGACGGGCTCGAGACGCTACGTGATTGACACTACGTGGCATGTTGTGTTAGTTTTTTGACGTTGGCGGAGCGTTTAGTTATCGGTTGTTGGTTTTCGGTTGTCAGTTAACTGAAGACTGAAAAGAGTAAACTGAAAACTAAGCTTGCTCACTTAAATGGCCATGAGTCGGGTTAAACAAGGAAACCTGTAATTGGTCCGAAGACGAACTACTTGGCAAGCAGAGCGATTACGCGAGCGTGATCTGACTCATGTACAAGCGTGGTCTTAACGAGGTTAGCCTTACGTTTGTTAGACTTCTTCGTCAGGATGTGGCTGTGGAAGGCGTGCTTCCGCTTGATTTGTCCGGTTCCAGTCAGCTTAAAACGCTTTTTGGAGCCCGAGTTTGATTTTTGCTTAGGCATAAACTGAACCTGTTAATAGATGAAAAAAGTACTCAAAGTGAAATGAACCGCAAAAGTAACAAAAAAAGCAACAATAGCTACGATTTAATTACGTTTTTTAAGCTATCTTCCTCGTTTTCAGGTCATAAAACAACCCATGGGGTAGTATTCATGTGAATACTACTCCATGGGTTGGTACAGATTCGACTTTGCTAAAAAGCGGGTCGATTTATTTTTTCACTTTCGGAGCGATGATGATGTTCATCCGGCGACCTTCCAGACGAGCTTCTGATTCCAGTTTTCCATGTTCTTCCAGATCCGACATGAATCGCTTCAGCAGATTGAAACCCTGGTCTTTAAATACGATTTCACGTCCGGAGAACTGTACGTAAGCTTTCACTTTCGAACCTTCTTTCAGGAAGTTTGTCGCGTGCTTTAATTTAAAGTCGTAATCGTGATCATCCGTCGTAGGACTAAAGCGGATCTCTTTAATTACCACTTTAATTTGCTTGGATTTCAGCTCCTTCTGTTTTTTCTTCTGTTCGTATTTGAACTTCGAATAATCAACGATGCGGCATACTGGAGGATCTGCATTGGGAGAAATCTCCACTAAATCCAGCGTCTGCTGCTGAGCCATTTCCAGAGCCTGACGAATATCAACAATACCCTGGTCTACGTTGTCGCCAACCAAGCGTACTTGCTGTACTCCGCGAATCAATTGATTAATGCGGTAGGGTTCTTCTTTCCTTACAGGAGGTCTGCGGTTCATACCGCCGGGGCGTAATGCCATACTTGTTAATTTGGTGATTTTTAAGTTTTCAGTGATTACTGTTTTCAGCAGAATGGAAGTAGACTGAAAACTCCTGATCCTGAACTGAAAACTGAGAAGAAGCCGTCACGAAAGCTTCCTTACGTAACGGCTTCGAAAAATACGTGCCTAAGATGAAGTATTTTTAAAATTTAAGCAAATTTTTATTGATTTCCTCCTTAGCCAGGGCAATAAACTGACCGATTGGCATACTGCCTAGATCACCTTCGCCTTTTTTACGGACAGAAACGGTTCCTTCGGCCTGCTCTTTCTCACCTACAATGAGCATAAAGGGCGTTTTCGAAACCTCCGCATCGCGGATTTTTTTGCCAATTTTTTCATCCCGGTGATCTACGTATCCCCGCAGGTCGTCCTCCTGAAGCAACAGGAAAATTTCGTTGGCGTAATCGGTGTATTTCTCTGAAATCGGCAATACTGCCAATTGTTCCGGTGACAGCCACAGCGGGAAATTTCCAGCCGTACTTTCAATCAGAATAGCTACAAAACGCTCGAGCGAACCAAAAGGTGCCCGGTGAATCATCACGGGGCGATACTTTTTATTATCCGCTCCGGTGTATTCGAGATCAAAACGTTCGGGCAGGTTATAGTCTACCTGAATGGTACCCAACTGCCACTTACGGCCGAGGGCATCTTTCACCATGAAGTCCAGCTTGGGACCGTAGAAGGCTGCCTCACCGTATTCAATAACCGTATTCAGTCCTTTCGCTGCGGCGGAGCTGATGATGGCTTGTTCGGCCCGATCCCAGTTTTCTTCCGAACCGATGTATTTGGAACGATCTTCCTGATCCCGTAATGAAATCTGAGCACTGTATTCATTAAAGCCCAGAGCCTTGAATACGTACTGAACCAGATCAATTACTTTCATGAACTCTTCCTCGACCTGATCGGGACGGCAGAAAATGTGAGCATCATCCTGCGTAAAGCCACGTACGCGGGTCAGTCCGTGCAACTCACCCGATTGCTCGTAGCGATACACTGTACCGAATTCCGCAAACCGTACGGGCAGATCCCGGTAACTGCGGGGCTTCGACCGATAGATTTCGCAGTGGTGCGGGCAGTTCATCGGTTTCAGCAGGAATTCCTCATCCTCATCCGGCGTATGGATGGGTTGGAAGGAATCCTTACCGTATTTTTCGTAGTGACCGGAAGTCACGTAGAGTTGCTTGGAGCCAATGTGCGGCGTTACGACCGGCAAATACCCCGCCCGAACCTGAGCCCGGCGAAGGAAATTTTCCAGCCGCTCACGAAGAGCCGCTCCTTTAGGCAGCCACAGGGGCAAGCCCTGCCCTACCCGCTCGGAGAAAGTAAACAGCTCCAATTCTTTACCCAGCTTCCGGTGATCCCGCTTCTTGGCTTCTTCGAGCAGATGAAGGTATTCGTCCAGCTCTTTCTGTTTCGGGAAAGTCACACCGTAAATCCGGGTGAGCATTTTATTGTTTTCGTTACCACGCCAATAGGCTCCGGCAACGTTGAGAATCTTGGCAGCTTTAATGAAACCAGTATCCGGAATGTGCGGCCCCCGGCAGAGATCGGTGAAATTTCCCTGCGAATAGAACGTAATCTTTCCATCTTCGAGGTCCTTCAGCAGATCCAGCTTATACTCGTCGCCTTTTTCTTCAAAATACGCAATAGCCTCCGCTTTTGAGATCGGTGTGCGAGCGTACACTTCTTTCTGCCGGGCCAGTTCGAGCATTTTGTCTTCTACTTTCTTGAAATCTTCCTGCGAGAACTTCTGATCGCCCAGGTCAACGTCGTAGTAGAAACCAGTTTCGATGGCCGGACCAATCCCGAATTTCACGCCAGGGTACAAGGCTTCCAGAGCCTCAGCCAGCAAGTGAGCTGACGAGTGCCAGAAGGTTGCTTTTCCGTCCGTGTCGTTCCAGGTCAGCAGTTTAACGGTTGAATCGTTTTCGATGGCACGACTAGCGTCCCATACTTCGCCGTTTACTTCGGCGGCTAATACATTACGGGCAAGGCCTTCGCTGATGCTACGGGCAATGTCCAGGCCGGAGACGCCCTTCGGAAACGTACGGATGCTTCCGTCCGGCAGGGTAATCTGGATTTGATTTTCCATGAATATGTGAAATAAACGATTAAAAATCACGGAGATACAAAGTCCGTGAGAGCCTTACAGTTTCCAGAGTATCGTTTGCTGTTTTCAGTGAACTGTGTCCAGAAAACAATTCTGTCAACGCGATGTATAGTTACTTGTACTATGAAATCCTTTCATTTAATGCCCTAAACTAGCAACCGTTCCGGATAAAAGCACTACTAAATAGAATCGGCGGCGGCGGTTCCCGTTCTATCTGGGACGGTCAGGGCTGGTCGGTATCGTTCATCCTGCCGCAGCTCTGGATAATTGCTTAACTGTTTTCGTCGCGTTCGCCAATAGCCGCCTACTGCCTTTCGATTGCCCGGATTTTGCTGGGCTTCCGCTAAGTAGTAATCCATGGCTTTGTCGTCGTTACCTACTAATTCAAGACATTGAGCCATCAGAAAGTTCAATCCGGGATAGTTAGGGTTCACCTTTTCCACCACTTGCAGATGCTTAAGGGCAGCCGCTGCTTTTTCGACATTGAACAAAAGCGAGGCTACATACAAGTTCGCTCCGGGGTTATTGGGCTCCGTTTTAATGGCTTTCATAAACTCCGTATACGAACTGTCCACTTGCGAAGTTTGCAGGAAAGTCAGTCCCCGACGATAATGTAAATCGGCATCATTCGGATAAAAATGAAGTCCTTCCTGAGCAAAGATCAAAGCTTTAGGATACTCCTTTTTCTGGTAATAAATCCGGGATAGTTGCTGATACGCATCCAGAAAACCCGGCATCAGTGTACGACTTCGCAGAAACAGTACTAGTGCCGACGTCGTATCCCCTAATTTGGCGGCAATCATGCCCCGATAAAAATAGGCTTCGCCGTGGTAGGGATTGATTTGCAAGGTACGGGCTAGGTACTGCCGGGCTTTTCCCAACTGGTACTTTTGCTGGTACAAATCCGCCAGTAGTACGAAGAGCTCGGGAGTACGTTCGTTCAGAATTTCGGCCCGCTGAGCCGCGTATAGAGCTTCATCGATCTGTCGGCGTTGCCGCAAAATCTTCGCTTTAGTTACGTAATAACGACCCGTATTTCGCTTGAGTTCGATGGCCCGGTTGATGTCTTCCAGGGCGGCATCCAGCTCCGAACGCTGGAGATAAATTTCGGCCCGTTTCTGATAGTTGTCCGGAGCATCCGGGTACTGGTGAATAACACGGGTCAGCAAATCCAGAGCTTTGGGGGTAGAAAAACCTTCGTTCATATTCGGCAGCGGCGGAATACGCCCCCCCGCCTGCTCTTCCGAAGAACAGGCCATCATTCCCCCGAGTAAGCCCAAAAACACAAAAACCAGAACCGAACGAATCATTCCCAAAGTCTAAAATCGCCGCAAAACTACGGAATTTACAGGACTGACTCTACTGATTGCCAGAAAAGACACAAACCAGCCTTAACGATCCAAAGACACCGACGGACTTTTCTTTCGAAAGAAGTAGCGGTAATCGTAGTAGTCATTAACCGTTTTCGGTTGTTGAAACACCGCTTGCAGGTATTCCCAGCCATTGTCAATCATAAAATTGACGACTTCCATCGAAGAGTTGAATTTTATGATTTTTTCTGTTTCAGGGTCTTCGATGGCCATCTTTCGATTAGACCGGTTTTTCTGACCGTAATCGACTCGCGTAGAAAGAGAACTGAGGAGGGATGATTCCGTAACTTCGATACTAACCACGGTTCCTTCCTTCAAGGTATTAAGGTCAAATCCATTCACAAATACTTGAGCTTGAGCTAGAGAGCTGAGGCAGCAAAGGATAAGCACACAGAAGGCACGTTTCATAGGTATAGATTAAGGAATAAAGGTTTCATTCCTTAAACTCAACGAGCCGGGTACTAGTATCTGCTTTAGAATTTTTAACAAGCTCAGCCCGTTCAGCCCCTACCTCCTCTTCATCCGTACCCGTTCGTATTTCCGTATCGAACCATTCTTTTTCGGGTTTGCTATGCTTATGGTACGCATTGATCTGAGCCGCAAAATCTTCCTGAGCGTTGCGAAGAAAACTGGCCGAAATGTACGTGTCAGTGGTGCGAACCGTGCTTAGATACACCAAGCGTGTCGTACCCGGTGTTCGAATTTCATCGTTCGTAGCCGTCAGAAAATAATAGTAGGTCTCCGGAGGACGAACCAGCGTACCCATCACGAAAAACAAGCGGATCAATAAATACTGCATACGTAATAAAAAATCAGTTGGCTCTTTCAGATTTTCCTGAACACTTTAGAGCTGTACTTGATCGACGATAATCCCAGACAGGTGCATTTGATTTTATCTTTTGTCGATCTGCGATCCGAGTAGGAGAAAATTCGCCTAATTTTGAAGTTTCCGGATAATACACAACATTGGCATGAAAAAAGTTTCCCTTTTCTTTCTCCTAACCCTCTTTGCGTACCAAGCTCTGGCTCAGAAGACTCCCAAAGAATTTTTAGGATACGAACCCGGTACTATTCGTTGTACCCCCCATTACCGGGTTCTGGATTATTTTGAGTACCTGGCTCAGCAGTTTCCCAAGCAGGTCAAACTTCAGCAGTACGGCACCACCTATGAAAACCGTCCTTTGATGGTGGCCATCATCGCGTCTGAAGACAATTTCTCCCAACTTGAAATCATCCGTACCAATCACCTCAAGTCGATTGGCTTACTGGAAGGTTCCGCCTCTGGGAAATCAGTACCCGTCTCCTGGATGAGCTACAACATTCACGGCAACGAAAACGTATCGTCGGAAGCCGCCATGATTGTAGCGTATAACTTATTAAAAGGCGACAACACGGCCGTTCTCAAGAATACGGTTGTGATCATCGATCCCTGCGTGAACCCCGATGGCTACGATCGCTACGTAAATGGCTACAACCAGCGTTTGGGTAACGTAGCTAACGCCTACGCCGGTGCCTGGGAGCACTCGGAACCCTGGCCGGGCGGACGGATGAACCACTACATGTTTGACCTGAACCGCGACTGGGCCTGGATGGTACAGAAGGAAAGTCAGGCTCGTAATACGATTTATCAGCAATGGATGCCGCACGTATTCGCCGATTTCCACGAGCAAGGCATCAATTCTCCCTATTTCTTTACGCCCCCGGCCAAACCCGTACATCAGGACGTTACGGCCTGGCAACGGGAATTTCAAACCATCATTGGTGATTACAACCGGAAAACCTTTGATAAAAACGGCTGGCTGTACTTTACCCGCGAGAACTTTGACCTGTTCTACCCTAGCTATGGCGATACGTACCCGACTTTCAACGGGGCTATTGGTATGACGTTTGAACAAGCCGGAAATGGCCGGGCGGGTTTGGCTATTCAGAAGGAAGACGGCGATACGCTGACGCTTCACGAACGCATCAGCCACCACGTAGCGGCCAGTAAGGCAACGATGGAAGCCCTTTCGGCGAATGCCGATAAAGCGGCGGCGGAGTTTATCAAGTTCTTCACCAATGCCAAAAATAACCCGACCGGAACGTACAAGTCTTACGTCATCAAAACCAAAGGCAGTGAAGGTAATGCACGGGCGTTCACAGCGTACCTTAAACGCATGGGCTTCCAGTACGGTTACGCGGACAAGTCCGCTAATTTCTCGGGAGCCTATAGTTTTGCGGATGATAAGTCGGCCTCTGCTTCCGTGGAAGCCGGTGATATTGTGATTAGTACCGCCCAGCCTCGTTCGACCTTCCTGAAAATTCTGATGGAACCGAAAACTACACTGGAAGATTCTGTTACCTACGATATCACGTCTTGGGCACTTCCATACGCCTACGGTCTGAAAGCGTTTGCTCTGAAAGAAAAAGTGCCGTTTACGACCACCGCTCCGGCAGCTACTACGCCAGCGGCCATTACGACGAAACCCTACGCGTATCTGCTTCGCTGGAAATCACAGGAAGATGCTCATTTGCTGGCTCATTTGTTCCGGAAAAACGTTCGGGCCCGGGTAGCTACGAAGGCGTTTGAGGTAGAAGGTCAGAAATACGACATTGGTACGGTCATTCTGACGCGGGGTGAAAACGCCAGACTGGGTGACGCGTTCGACACGATTTTACAACAGGAAGCCAAAGAAATGCCGGGCAGCCTGATCCCCGTGGCTACGGGTTACGTAACGAACGGTCCGGATTTGGGCTCGAATTACGTAGCACAGATGAAGGCTCCGAAAGTAGCGATCCTGACGGGTGAAGGCACCTCTCCCTACGCCGTAGGCGAAGTGTGGCATTACTTCGATCAGCAGCTGCACTACCCGGCCACGATGATTCACACGAACGATTTTGCGAGTGCCAAGCTGGCCGATTTCGACGTACTGATTCTGGCGAATGGTAATTACGGACGGGTACTCAACGAATCAGGTCTGGCCAAGTTGAAAAGCTGGGTACAGGCGGGTGGTAAACTGATTGCCCTGGAAGGTGCCGTTGGATCACTGGCGGGCAAGGATGGTTTTGAAATCACGAAAAAAGAGGAAAAGGACGAGAAAGGAAAAGCGGTCAGCGACCTGAAAGTATTCGGTAACCGCGAACGCGAATCCGTATCGACCGACACGCCAGGAGCCATTTACAAATTTAACCTAGACACTACGCACCCGCTGGCGTATGGGTTGACGAATCCTTACCACGGACTGGTACTTTCGACGAGTGAGTATGGCTTCCTGAAGAACGGCTGGAATGTAGGGTATCTGCAGAAAAACCCGGCCGTTGCTGGCTTCGTGGGCTTTGAAGCGAAAAAGAAACTGGAAAATACGCTGATGTTCGGTACGCAGGATTTAGGTCGTGGTCAGGTGGTTTACCTGGTCAACAACCCCCTCTTCCGTGGGTT
>NZ_JBMDWJ010000046.1:0-9240 GCF_048595215.1 Siphonobacter sp. | reverse complement strand
GCTAGAAAAGTAACGGCTCCATACAGTATTCATAAGATCAAGCGAACAAGAATCGGGTTTCCTGACTACAAAGACCAACCCTTGCAGTCAGGAAACCCGGTAGCTTATCGATTGAAATAATGACCCATCCGCAAATCCTCGATCAGCCCTGGATGGACGGGTTCCCAGCCCAAAGCGGCTCGGGTTTGAGTAGCCGTTGCCGGACTATCGAAGGTGATAAACCGACTCATCCAGTCAAAATGACTACTGGCTTCTTCGGGAGATACGGAGACTACGGGTACTTGTAGCTCCTGTCCGATTAATTCCGCGATTTCCCGAACCGGAATGCCTCCGTCCCCAATGGCATTGTACCGTTGACCCGTTGCGGCTTTTTCCAGGGCCAGGCGGTATAAGCGGGCCGCATCGAGTCGGTGTACGGCGGGCCAGCGATTGCTGCCATCTCCTACGTACGCCGAAACGCCCTTCTTCCGGGCCAGATCAATCAGGAACGGTACGAACCCGCCATCGCCCTGATCATGGACGGAAGGCGGAAGCCGGATCACCGAAGCCCGTACGCCTGTCTCGGCTAAGGCGATAGCCGTAGCTTCAGAAGCCCGGTGCGTGGCCGGAGCCGCGTCCGCTTCCGTAATAATGCCTCCATCGCTAGGCACAATCAGAATTCCTCCGGTTACGATCAAAGGACGATCGGTACCGACCAGGGCGGAGCCGAGGGCTTCAATGGCCCGTTTGTCCGTGGCCGCCGCCGCCGCATACTGCGAAAAATCGTGAATAAAGGCCGTATGGATGACGCCATCCGCTGCCGAGGCTCCCGCTTTCAATACCTCCGGATCTTCCAGGCTACCCCTGAGTACGTCCACACCAATCTCCTGCAGGGACTGAGCGGAGGCGTCGGAACGGGCCAGGCCTAAAACCTGATGCCCTGCCGCTAGCAATTCCTGTACAATGGCGGAGCCTACAAAGCCCGAGGCTCCCGTTACAAATACTCGCATGGTCGTGTATGTTTGTGAGGCGAGTGTTCGAACGAAAGGCTTGCTCACTCGCCTGTGATTACGAGGCAAAATTGAACAATCCGTAAAGCCCAAAAGAGGACATTTGTCCCTATTTTACCGAATGCCTGAGCTGAGCCTGTCGGATTCGCGTCAGCGTTTTCAAAGAAACGCCAAGGTAAGAGGCCACCATCCGCAAGGGTACGCGGGAAAGAATACCCGGATAAGCCTGCAGAAAATCCTCGTACTTCTCGGCGGGCGTGGCACTGAAGGTTTGGTACAGCCGATTGCGACTGAGATGCAGATGCCGGGAAATCAGTTGTTCGGAATAGGTTCTAAGATTGGGTATGGCTTCGAGTAAAGTATCAAACCGATCGCGGTTCCAGATCATCAGCTGGCTATCTTCCACAGCTTCGATAATATAAGCCGAAGGCGTACGGTGGGTGTAACTTTCGCCATCGGTAGTCCAGTTCAGTTCCGGGGAAAACTGCATTATGTGTTCCGTACCATCCGCTCCAATCCGGTAGGTTCGCAAGAAGCCTCTGGTAATGAAGATTTTATGCCGGCAGACTTCCCCGGCCCGTAACAAGATCTGTCTTTTAGAAACCGTCCGCTCCATCGCCGCCGCCGTAATCATGGCGACTTCTTCCTCAGATAAAGTGAGGTTTTGAGTTTTGATATAGTTTTCAAAAATGGCTAACATCTCTTACCAGAGGGAATGGATAGCGTGCAGTTGCTCTTACGAAGATACTACACAAAAAAGCTTGGATGTACGTCTTGTACTACAATCCGCACGGCTGATTTGTCCTCGGATTGCAAATTATTTTACGCGTTCCAAAAAAGGTATGACATAAGGCTGTCGCTTGAGGCAGCGATTTTTGTATTGTCAAATCAATTATAACATCGTTACCCGCATGGAAAAGCGAACCATTGATCCCTGGAAATGGGGAGAGTACACCAATTCCGTACAAGCCGTTGAAATCAAGCAGCCAGCCGGCACGCTCTATTGTTCCGGGCAGGCCGCCATCGATGCTCACGGGCAGCCCAGTACGGCCGACATGCGAACCCAGTTACAACAAACCTTTGATAACCTAGAGCAACTCATTACGGAGGCCGGTTACAGTTGTCAGGGCATTGTGCGGCTGAATGTGTATACGACTTCATCGATTGAATTCTTTACAACCTGTGGGGACTTGTACCAGTCCTGGATCGTCGGACACGGTATCAAACAGGCCACTAGCTTACTGGAAGTGAAAGGCCTTTTTCAGGGGCTAACGATTGAGCTGGAAGCGACTGTAGTAAAGTAAACAGGTACGGCTGATCGTAAAAAAGGTTCGGTAATTTACCGAACCTTTTTGTTGTACTGTAGAAATATAGTTTTCTAAATTAGAAGTGTTTACATCCGTTTGAAGTAAGTACGAATCGGCTCATCCAAAAATTTCAGGACGATATACGCAAACAGGATTAGTACGATAACGCCGACGATCATAATGACAATCAATTCACTCACGGGCGGCTTTTTTGCTTCGATATAACTCAGGACAAGCCACAAAAAAGGATAGTGCGTCATGTACAGCGGATAGGAAATATCACCCGAAAATGTACAAATCCGTTGTAACGCGGGCTCGACGGGCGTACCCGCTCCCAGGGCAATCAGGAAAGGAAAATAAAAAACCACGAGCAGTGGATCGACCAGCCAGTTGATCGCTTTCGAAAAAGGCACTAAAAACGTAAGCAGTAATAAAAGGCCTACTACGCCAAAACCCAGTCGCGTGCGAATAATCCAGCGGCTCCGGTACACGAGCATACCCGCCAGAAACGAATAGAAAACCCGGCTTCCGCCGCCCCAAAAGTTATCCCCGCCAAATCCCACGGCCAAGTATGTGGATCGGTGAGCTTCGTAGAACAGCGTACAAGCGGCAATCAGGGTTAGCATTGCCAGAACTCTGGTGGGTAGTTTGACCAGTACTAACGCATAGAGCACATTAGCCAGGTATTCCCAAAACAGCGTCCAGGTGGGTGGATTGAGGTGAAACAGATTGAAATACCGTTCCCGGACCAGCGGAAAAGGAATCATCAGACAGGAGGTAAGAAACATGCCCAGCGTCTGACTGGCGTATACGGAATAGAGTTTGCTAAACGGATCAAAAACGAAGGTCAGTAAGCCAATGATCGAACCGATCACCACCAGCGGGTGCAAGCGAATCAGTCGTCTTTTTAGAAAGGTACGTACGCCCATCGATCCTAATTTATCATCGTACGCGTAGGCGATGACAAAACCTGATAAGCAGAAGAAAAAATCGACGGCCAGGTACGCGTGGGCAATGAAGCTGTCGTGGTAGTCCGGAGTAATAAACTCCATAAAATGGAAAATAACCACGGCTACGGCAGCAATGCCCCGCAGGCCATCGAGTACTTGGAAATGAGGTTTGGTCGCTACGGAAGAGGTCAGCATACGGGCTGTTAGGATACTAGATACGGAAAAGGATTCCTGTCGTAAGAGGGTCGGAAACTCACCTCAGGAGTTAAAAGGAAGCGGAGAACGGTACGTACCAACCAAGCCTCCAGATAAGGCAATACCTGGAGGCTTGAAAAAGACAGCGGTTCGTCGTTTAGCGAAGCTGGCGTTGGAAAAAACGCAACGCTTCTACGTGTACGTCAATATCCTTGGGGTAATCGTGCTTGCCACCGATGACCTTCAGGAGTACTACTTCGGGCTTTCCTTTGACTTGGTACGTATATCGTTCTACGGTCCGGCCATCGCTGGGGTCTGTATCCGGTAGTTTTTCCATCGTTGGTTTGCCGCGGTAGCCCGCCAGCTCGGCCCAGTAGGCAAAGGTGCGGTCGGTGGACCGTACGCGGCCCATATTCATGTTCGGCCCCAGATCAACAACACCGCCCTGATACGGGTTTACGTTATCTTCCGTACCGTTGATGATCAGCACGGGTACGGGTTTGCCCGTGGGCGTACAGTCCAGATTATCGGTATCGGGCAGATTGGCGATGATGGCCGTTACGGCCCTAAATCGATCCGGCATGGTCAGGGCCAGTTTATACGCCATGTGACCACCCCCGGAGGTACCCACGGCAAATACCTGCTTCGGCTGAATGCCGTAATGCCGCTCAAAGTATTCGATCATGCCCGCAAAGAAAGCCTGCTCGTTGACGTCCTCCTTGTTGGCCAACGCGGGCGAAGCTTTCCGGCATTCATTCCAGTAGCGTTTATAGCCATCGGGGTATACCAGCAGCGTACGGGTGGTCTGGGCCTCCTGCTCCGCTTTTTCGGTGCCCCGCATCATGCCTTTGCCATCACCGCCCGATCCGTGCATGACGAAGGCCAGACTTTGCGGTTGCTGACCCACGGCGGGTTTATGAAAATGGAAGACGCGATAATTTCCTTCAATCTGTAGGGAATCGGTCAGCACCTGAGCGTGTAATCCACTGAAGGATAACCAACCCAGCACGCTGGTCAGGACAGTACGTTTCAACATTACAATAGATTTAGCATGCAAGAAGGAACGAAGATCGGAGGCACCACGCTCGGATTCAACAATTCATGAAAATTTTCCTGGGATTCAACGTTGGACCTGCTTGAAAAGGGCGTCGATTTTCGAGTGTGTAGCAGGTGGACTGACGCGATAAAGCTCTTCCAGAAAATCCGTCGAAACCGGAGCCGCATTCGGGTAGGCGTGGGCTGCCAGCAGCCGTCGCAGGGCCTGATTGAGGCGTTTTTCGCCGATCAACTCGCTCAGTTGGTACATCGCTACCAGTCCTTTCGAGTAATGCAGATGATCGTTTTCGGGCTTAACCCGGTACAAAGGTTCTTCCGTGGTGAATCCCCGTTCCTGCTCGTAAATCCCTCGGTGTAGAGCCACGTGTTCTAAGGCCTTTTCGTGGCCGAGCGTATGCTTGACCAGCATCAGCTCAGTATACATGGCCAGTGTTTCGGTCAGTAACTTACTGCCTTCGCGTTCGTCCGGCACCAATTGATTAGCTCCCCACCACTGGTGCGAGAGTTCGTGAGCGGCCAGTTCGTTGATCACGTCCTGCTGCTGATCTCCGGCCAGATTGGCGTGAAAAAGGAGATCTTCCGTCATGAAGATACTGGCGGGATACGCCGTGCCGGCAAAGCCCGATGTAAAGGAGGAAACTTCAGCAAAACGAATGACCGGAAAGGGATACGGCCCAAATTCCCGCTGGCAGTAATCCAGAGCCCGCTGCGTCCGTTGGATCAGGTGATTCACGTTTTCCGGATGCTTCGGGTCGTAATACACCTCGATACCCGTACCCCGGTGAATCACCCGACGAAGCTGATACTGAGCCGAGGAAACAGCAAAACGAAAGGGAATGGGAGTAGGCGTCTGAAAATGAAAATACCGGCGATCCTGCTGCGTCCACTGCCCGACCAGTGATCCAACACCTACAACGGTCTGCGAAGCGGATGTCGAAACGAGCATATCCAGTCGAATAAAATCCGTCGGACTGCGGGGAGCTTCCAGCGGTCGTAAGGGACTGGCGGGGCCTAATCCTCTGTTACGTCGTTCTTCCGGCGAGGTAATTTCCAGAGCGGTCTGATAGCCAATTTGCGGGAAATAGTTACTGAGACGGATAAACGTTCCATTTTGCACGATGGCATTAAACGATTCATGACCCGAAAAACCATCCCAACCTGAATGAAAGGAAAAATGCAACTGAGCCGTATCGCCGGGCTGCAAGGGTTTTTCCAAACGCATAAGATGCGTCTGATGCGGCAGAACTTTACGCAGTTGCCCACGTACCCATACCAGCGAATCAAGGTCGATTCCTTTGGGGATGGTCCACAGCATTTGATCAAGGGTTTGGGACGATTGGTTAACGAGCTGATACGTACCTCGCACCAGGTACCTGTGTTGTTCTGGAAATAAATCCACTTGCGTTTGAACGTCTGTTACACAGGGTTTAGGCTGATCGCGGAATCGACGAAATTGCTGTTCATACCACTGCTGCTCCGCGAGCCGATCGCTACGTTTGGGAACTTGGGCGTGAATGGTCAGGCCCAGCGTAAGACTTCCAACGAGGAATAATACCAGGACTGGTATACTCCGCAGGTGGGGACTTTTTCGCTGTACCGTAAACGTGAGCAGGAGCAACACAACGCTCCACCCGTAGGCCAGTCGCCAGTTAAAGCTTTCCACGTACGCGTCCCAACCATTCATTTCGCTATAACGCCCGCTGTACGGTGCGGCCAGGCGAATCAGCGGATGCGTGAGTCCTATAAATTTACCCAGGGAAGTGGAAACGAGTAGCACCAAGACGGTTGCCACGAGCAGGCTAAGTCCTTTTTGGGGAATGAGCCAGTATAGACACAAGGCCAGTCCACTACTGATGCTTACCGGCAAACCAATGAACGCATACAGAGCCGCATACGCCGACCAGTCAACGGTGGGGTATTGATACATCCATTGAAAGACCAGAGCTACCCCAATCACCAGCGTAAGCATCAGCACGTGCAGTAGGCTTAGGCTGAGCCACTGGGCTACTAATTGCGTCACTTGCTCGGCGGGCGTGGAACGTTCCAACA
The DNA here is from genome assembly GCF_048595215.1 of Siphonobacter sp. Classification (NCBI taxonomy): domain Bacteria; kingdom Pseudomonadati; phylum Bacteroidota; class Cytophagia; order Cytophagales; family Cytophagaceae; genus Siphonobacter; species Siphonobacter sp. The sequence goes on along the minus strand of NZ_JBMDWJ010000046.1, from coordinate 2,694 downwards.
GGCTAAAACCTTCGTTGCGGCTCCGATAAAAGAGTTCATGGCTATAGAATAGTACGATGCCTACCTGCAAGCCCGGAAAGTTGGCCAGAATTCGGTTGACAAAAACGGCCGTAGTCGCGTAGCGTTCGGGTAGACGAATGCCCTGATCCAGGGTGCCGTAGTATTCCATGGCCATATAAAACATAAGACTCAGGGCCAGTACGGCGAATGGAATGCTTCGGATGATCCAGAGCAAACTGAGTCGAACTTCGCTGATGAGTACGGAATAGTGATAAGTAATCCCCTGAGCGAAACCCGTCAGGGGGTGGTACTGGCCCTGAAAGGAATGAGCTAAGGATTTAGGTGAACGACGACTTTTCGTTGGAATTTGAAACCGATAGCGAAGTAAACTGAAACCGATGACCAGTCCGGAAAATAATAAGTACCCGCATCGGTTGAGGAGCAATACCCCACTAAGCTGCAAAAGCTGGCTGTTTTTCTGTACGATAGTCCAGTGATTCGTCTGGTCATAAAAGGCGGATAATCCCAACGGATCCAGCAAGGCCGCCCAATACCGGGCCTGTTGGGAAGCAGGTAAAGCGGCGGACATGAGCGGCGAGCCCGCATACAGCATCACGACCAGATAAGCCATGTAGAGCAACAGGGCGACCATGTACACGAGCAATTTCCGGGAACTGAACCAGGCTACGCCGCTCAGCAGGGCCACGTACAGGAAAAGGTTCGGTACGCTGAATAGGAAAAAGGGCTGAGCATAATACGTCCATTGAATTGGGCTGCTGTATTCGGTCTGCGTGAATTGGGAAAGTAGTACGCCCGTGCTGAGACTCAGCATGAGCAAAGCACTCAGCAGGAAAACCACCGTGAACTGACCCATCAGAAAGGGAACCTTCCTTAGCGGCAGGGCGTACAGAACCGTCTCCAGGTTGGCGTCTTTTTCCTGAAAGAATACCTGAGCTGAAAAGAAAGCGGTAATAAACATCCCGGCCAGATTGAGTAAACCCGTCAGGTGCGTAAGAGCGTAGCTGCCGTACCGGGTCAATTCTTTGCTTGGACTAAACGTAAGCTGTGAGCCAATGAAATAGCCGATAAACAAAGCTAGTGCCAGACTTAGATAAAAACCGGGTTTGCGGAAGTACGAGTAGAGTTCGAAGGTAAACGTCGCTTTCATAACGCAGGTTGATTGAGGGCATGGAAATAAACGTCTTCCAGCGTAGCCGCTAAGGGCTGATAATCGGGCCCGGGACAGCTAGTTGCGTAGTAGTGGGCCACGTGCGTACCGCCGACCAACTGCATCGAAAGCAGACCTGGCTGCGGGGAGGCGAGTTCCGCTTTAGCGACGCGTCGCTGCCAGAGCTTGCCTTCCAGATTTTGAATGAAAGCTTCGGGTTTGCCGCGAGCGATGAGTTGACCCCGATTCATGATGGCCATATCGGTACACAAATGCCGCACATCTTCGACTAGGTGCGTGGACAGGATGACGATTCGTTCTTCACTGATTTCGCTGAGCAGGTTATTGAATCGCAGGCGTTCTTCGGGGTCGAGACCCGCCGTAGGTTCGTCCACAATCAGTACTTTGGGGTCCCCGAGTAAGGCTTGGGCAATCCCAAATCGCTGTAGCATACCCCCCGAAAAGCGATGAGCTTCCTGATGCCGTACGGAGTAGAGATTCGTTTTTTCGAGTAAGGCCAGTACCTGTTCCGTGCGGGACGCCCGGTGGGTAAGGCCTTTCAGAATGGCTAGATGTTGGAGTAATTCGTAGGCCGATACCTTGGGGTAGACGCCAAAGCCCTGGGGCAGAAAACCCAGGTGCTGTTTGAAGAGCCGCGGTTGTTGCCGAACGTCGAGGTCGTTCCAGTGAATTTCCCCCTGATCGGCGGATTGCAGGCCCGCCAGCGTTTTCATGAGTGTTGATTTGCCCGCTCCGTTGGGCCCTAGTAAGCCAAACATGCCCGGACCGAGATCGAGCGAAACATTGCTCAGGGCTTTCACGCCATTGGCATAGGTTTTGCTAAGGTGCTGAATGTGTAAGCGTTGCATGGTTGAAAAGACATAGCGATTTCCGCCCTCGCTGAAAGCGGGAGTCTAAGAAAACAGGAAGGAGAAAAGGGCCTAGGACTCGGCTACGTATTCAAGAATATCGCCGGGTTGACAGTCCAGAATCTGACACAGGGCTTCCAGCGTATCGAAACGAATGCCCTTAGCTTTGCCCGTTTTGAGAATGGACAGGTTAGCTGGTGTAATGCCCAGTCGCTCGGCCAGTTCTTTGCTCTGCATTTTCCGACGGGCGAGCATGACATCCACGTTGACAATGATGGGCATATTAAATAATTAAATCCTGTTCGTTTTGAAGCGTAAGCCCCTGTTCAAAAATAACGGCTAGAAAATACGTAAACACCCCGAGCAGGAAATGCAAGCTGATGAGTACCTCTACCGGTGAACCAAGGGGATAAACCAGCGAGATCAGTACGGTTACCAGGGTGGGTAATAGCAGATTCCCCCGGTAAAACCACTGCAATTGCCGGATGCCGTAGGTAGTAAACAGTCGGGTTTGGGTAAAAACCGTAAAAACCCGGCTCACCAGATAAAAGAACAGCGTATACATGCCCAGCAACAGCAAAAACATGCACAGATAGCCAGAATTGTATTCTCCCAGCAGATACGGCTTGGTGGTGAAGGGATAATAAATTTCAAATC
>NZ_JBMDWJ010000045.1:0-17415 GCF_048595215.1 Siphonobacter sp. | reverse complement strand
CACACTACCCGTACGGAGTTTGGAAGTTCGAATCCCCAGATCTGACAATTCATCGGCAGCGGCTTCCCATTGCACGACTACGTCGGCTAGGTAATCGATACCAGGGGTATATTGTTCGGAGAGCCACTCGGCACCCGTATCGGCTCCGTAATAGCTAATGCCCGAAGCCGAGACGAACGACTCAAACCGATGTCCGGTTTCGCGGAGTTTACGGGCGATCAGTCCAATGGTTTTCGTTCGGCTGTCGATGATTTCCTGTTTGCGTTCGTCCGTCCAGCGACCTTCTGCGATGCCCGCTCCGGCCAGATGGATCAGGTACTGACTTTCGGCGAGGGCTTTTTCGTCGAGTTCATTTTTACTGATATCCCAGCGATACTGCTTGACTTTCGGATCAATGCTGGCTTCGCTTTTACTGCCCCGGGTGAGGTAGGCAACGGCATAGCCGCGTTCAAGTAGTAATTCGGTGAGTCGTGTACCAATCAGGCCGGTACCCCCCGTGAGCAAAACTTGTTTCATTGCCGTCTTGACTTTTTCTAAAAACCAGGCAAAAACGGTAAAGTTCTGAGCCATTTCCCGCAACGGCTAAAAACTTAACTGCTACGAGCGATTCCAGTGAAAAAGAATACCGATTTTTGCCCGAAATCTCCGCTCATTCCATGCGTTATCTGCTTTCTCTCGTACTTCTTTTGATTCTGCCTCACCCACCCTTTCGTAAGATCTGCCGTCAGAAAAACGAGTCCCTTGCTCAATTCTTTCACTGGGAACCGGGTAAGAAACTCATCATGGCTCATCGGACGACCCCTCTGCCGGGCTATTCGGAAAACACACTGGCTGCGATGAAACACGCATACCGAATCGCTCCCTGTGCCACGCAGGAAATCGATGTACGCATGAGCAAAGACAGCGTACTGCTACTCCTGCACGATGCGACGCTGGAGCGGACGACTACGGGTACGGGCAAGCTAAGCGATTTTACGTATCAGGAACTACGTAAGCTGGAATTACGGGATGAAACGGGAAAGGTACTGCACGGACAACGCATACCGCGACTGGAAGAACTGCTGACATTTGCCCGGGGAAAAGTGGTACTCTTCCTCGACAAAAAACCAGAGACGGATCCGATTCGGATGATGACAGCCGTTGAGAAGGCTCGTATGCTTGGTGACGTTATTGTCATCTGCTACTCGGTCGCTGAAGCTCAATTCCTTCACCAGCGGTATCCTTCCCTCATGCTGGCCTTGGGTTTCAATGACGCTAAAGCCATTGAAACGATTGAAAAATCTGGCTTACCCTATAAGAATCTTGTCGCCTTAACACCGGGTAAGTTGCAGCCTCAAGCCTTTTACGACCGGATTCATGCGATGGGCATCATGACTTCCGTAGGCACAAATGGGAACGTGGATACGCTGCCTTTCACTCAGGCCAAACCCCTGTACGAACAGGTACTACAGCGGGGCGATATCATCTGTACGGATAGCCTTCAACGCGTACAAACGCTTTTTCAGCCTTAATCCACAATGAAAGGTTGAGTCGTCACCGACGTAGCTACGGTTTCTCCAATGGTTTCCCGAACGCTGGCTTCAATAATCTGACACATAGCGTTCAGCGGCAGGTCGTTAGGCTCGGTACCAAACGGCTCTTCAATTTCATTGCCAATCGCATCCACCGCAATAAAGGTATACCCAATAAATACCACGATAAAGGGCGTGGTCCAACCCAAAGTATCCACCAAACCAAAGGGCAGGAATAATCCGTATAAGTACACCGTTCGATGTAAAAGTACATTATACGTATACGGAATAGGCGTATTGGCAATGCGTTCACACCCCGCTAAGACGCCCGAAAGATGATTGATTGTCGTGTCCATCGTGACCAACGTAATCGAGTCGAGCTGGCCGCGTTGGCGTTGCTGCTGCAGCCAGTACCCCATTTCCCGCAGAATCAGTACGGGTTTAAATCGAGCCTGCATCAGACGATCGGTAAGCTCCGGAGATAACAGCCGTTGCAAGTCCGCTTCCGGACTCGTTTTCCGCAACTGATGTTTCAGGGCGTAAGTAAAGGCAATCAGTAAGCGGGAAAAGTGCTGTATTTCAACAGAATCCATCGCCAAGCCACTTAAGGTGGTTACCTGTCGCATCATTGAACGACTTTCCAAGACCAGAGCCCCCCACAGTTTTCTTCCTTCCCAGTACCGATCATAGCTCGCACTATTGCGAAAGCCCAGAAAGATGGCTACGGCGACGCCAATCAGCGTAAAAGGCGTAGGATTCAGGGCAATTTTTACCTGGAAAATCTCCCCTCGCAGGTAAACGACCACACAGCAGAAGAAGAACAGAGCGATTAGCCGTGGGTAAATTTTTTCAATGATGGAGCCTTTCCAGACGAAGAGCAGACGAAACCAATTGTGATGCGGAGGAACAACCATACGAACAACAAACCAGATACGATCGCAAAGGTAGGCATTAGCGGCCCCAGACCGAACGGCTTTTCTATTTAATCCTGCGATTGGGTAGGGTACGGCTCAGGAACGGAGTTTTTGCGAATAAAGTCTTTCGCTTTCTTAGGGAGTACCGCGTATGAAAAGTCTAGCTAAACTTAATCCTCTTGATCTGTTTTAACCCTTCATCAACCACTGATTGCCTGTAGTCTACCTATGGCTCCTGGCCTCAATCCCCGAGCAACCTGATAGGCCAGCGACGCTTCGACGTTTAGGGTATTAGGTTCATGCCCTCCGTTAACCCACCGTATACCTGTGGGGTTTTGTCTACATCCAGCGGATGTGCCAGCGAACGCACCGTTCTGCTGAACCATCCGAAGCATTTTCCTTTTCGATTATTTTTTATTCTGCTCACTACATGATCCACTTAAACCTTTTTTTCAGACGTGGTTTGGTATTCACACTCGGTCTGGGTGTCTTATCCGCCCATGCTCAACCGCTCGTCCGTCAGCAGGGTACGATGGCCCTGAACATGGTGCCTACCCGAGCCGTCATTCGTATCACCGGACGGGTAACGGATGAAACCCAGCAGGGACTGCCCGGCGTCAACGTTTACCTGAAAGCGAACACCAGCGTCGGGGCTACCACCGACGCCAACGGGACCTACAGCTTCAACGTTCCCGACGACCAGGCGAACGGCACCTTGGTTTTCAGTTACATCGGTTATAAAAGTCAGGAAATAGCAATTAACAACCGGACGGAAGTCAACGTACAGCTTGAACCCGATAACCAGTCGCTCAATGAAGTCGTGGTCATTGGTTACCAAAGCGTTCGGAAGAAAGATCTGACCGGAGCTACGGGTCTGGTGGAAATTGAGAATACGAGTAAAATCGTGACCCGTTCGGCCGTGGAATCGCTGCAGGGGCAGCTTTCGGGCGTAACGATCCGAAACGGTGGTGCTCCCGGTCAGGAAGCCGTCATTCAGATTCGGGGATTGAGTACCCTCAACGGAAATTCCAATCCGCTTTATATCATCGACGGTATGTACGCCGACGCCAATACAACCGTCAACCCCGATGATATTGCTTCGATGCAGGTATTGAAAGATGCCTCCGCAGCCGCCATTTACGGGTCACGGGCGGCCAACGGCGTGGTGATCATTACTACGAAAAAAGGCAAAGAAGGTCCGATGAAAGTAAGCGTATCGGGACGGTACACCCTTTCCTCCATTCCCCGCCGCTGGGACATGATGCACGCCCAGGAGTACGTCGATTTCAACCGCCGGGCTTATCAGGCCGCTGGCTACGCCCTACAACCTTCCATTGCGAACTTCGATCCCGCCACCAGCCCCAATACCAACTGGCAGGATGAGTTAATTCGAACGGGTTCGGTACAGGATTACAACCTGACACTTTCGGGCGGCGGAGCCAATTCGAGCTACCTGATCTCCGGCAGTTATTTTAAAGACGAAGGAACGCTGATTCGTAACAATTTTGAACGGATGTCCCTGCGGATCAACACGGAAGCCAAACGTGGTCGGTTTACGTTTGGTGAAAACCTGATGATTTCCAACTCCGTACGTAACAGTCCGTTCAGTGGCGGTTTTGCCGAGGGCAACCCCTGGTACGATCTGGCTAATAACCTGCCCATCATACCGGTTCGGGATCCCAGTCTGATCAGTACAAGCAATCCGGGTGGCTATGGTTTCGGCTCAATCGACACCCGTACCTTCGCCCGAAATCAGGTAGCCGTAGCCGAATTGACCCGGAATCACACTACCTTTTTTAAAGTACTGGGAAATGCCTACGTGGACGTTAAACTCTTCGACTGGCTGCAATACCGTTTCAATGCCGGTCTGGAAACCAGCTTCGATAATGCGGGGGGTGTCCGCCGCGAAGGTCTCTGGTACTGGAATCAGTCGCCGGAATTCAGTAGCACGGGCGAAAACCGTTCGCAATTTCTAAGTACGCTTTTTGAACATACGCTGAACTTCAACCGGACCTTCGGCAAGCACAGCATCAACGGCGTCGTCGGGCTGGTAAATCAGACCATTCGGAATAACAACGCCTTTGCCAGTCGCCAGCAACTCACCGTTGCCAACGGTCAGTACTTTACCACGATCAGTTCGGCTACGGGTGGCATGACGGCTTCGGGCGGCAACAACCAGACGCTCATCGGCTCGTACCTGGGTCGCTTGAACTATAACTTCGATTATCGCTACCTGGTAACGCTTACCTTCCGGTCGGATAAAGATTCCCGCTTCTCCCCCAATTACCGCCGGGGTAACTTCCCCTCCGTGGCCCTGGGCTGGCGGTTAAGCGAAGAAGAGTTTTTCAAAGTTGGGTGGATCAACGATCTGAAAATTCGCGGTTCGTATGGGGTACTGGGTCAGGCCAATTTGGGCAATTACCAGTATACCGGTTTCATTACGCAGGGTCCACGGGCCGTATTCGGTTCTGATCAAACGGCTTTTCAGGGTGCTACGCAGGCCCGGATTGTCAACCAGAATTTACGCTGGGAACAAAAAACGACGACCAACTTCGGCGTGGATCTAAGCATGTTCAATAATCGCCTCGGCGTTACACTGGACGCCTTCCGTTCCGTCGCCCGCGATGTACTGGTGCAATCACCCATTCCGGCGTATACCGGTAACCTCGGCGGCAATCCGCTTACCAACATCGGCTCCATCCAGAACCAGGGCGTGGAGCTGGACCTGACGTACCGCAACAATGATAAGGATTTTAAATGGTCGATTTCGGGTAACCTTTCCGTCATCCGTAACAAAGTGCTGGAATTGGGTAACCTGGGCATCGATCCCGAAACCGGACAATCGCGTAATTACATTGCCACCACCCTCACCCGTTCGCAGGTGGGTCGTTCGATTGGCGAGTGGTTCCTGCTCAAGACGGATGGTATCTTCCAGAATCAGGGGGAAATCGATGCTCACCGGGCTCAGGCGGCTTACGCCAAACCGGGCGATATTCGCTACGTAAATGCCGTAGACAACGGTACCAACGACGACATCAACTCCCTGGATCGGCTATTCGTGGGTTCGCCCTGGCCGAAACTGCAGGCCGGGTTGCAATTCAATAGCTCTTACAAGAATTTCTCGCTGGCCGTACAATTCTATGGTTCATTCGGTCAGAAAGTCTACAATGATGTACGCCGCGATTTGGATGCTCTGGGTTACTCCAACTACCGCCGCGGCATTCAGCCCTGGACGGCCGAGAACCCCAATACGGATTTCCCTCGGATTGGCGTTTCGTACGGAACGGGCATAGCCGGTGATCCGGCGGTGGATCGCGGTATCGTTTCCAACGCCCGCAACGACAGCGACCGCTGGCTGGAAAGTGGTTCGTACCTGCGAATCCGGAACGTGGAATTCGGGTATTCCATTCCCAAACCGTTCCTGACCCGCTTTGGCCTGAGCGATGCCCGCGTCTACGTGAGCGGTCAGAACCTGTATACGTTTACCGGCTACACGGGTCTTGATCCGGACATTGTGGGCGGGAACGTGATCCTCGAACCGGGTCTGGATGCGGGTAACTATCCGTCTTCCCGCATGGTGTCTTTCGGCTTAAATCTCAACTTCTAAACCGCTGATTTCCTGAATAGTCAAGAAATCGTCCTACTGACTTTGCTACGTATGAAAAAGATAACATTTATTCTCTACGGCTTGCTTCCCCTACTGCTAGGGTGCAACCGGGATTTTGATGCTCCCAACCCCAACTCGCTTACCGTTGAGCAATTCTGGCAGTCGCAAAACGATGCCATTCGGGGCGTCAATGCCGTGTATAGTGGCCTGCACCGTACACCGCTGTACGGTCGCTGGATGTTTTACCACACCAGCCTGCGTTCGGACGAAGGTTTCGGGTCGGGGGGTGATATTGGTTTGAATAACCTGATGAGCTTTGTACAAACCGATTACAATCAGAATCTGACGGCAGGTACCTGGGCGGATAGTTACGTGGTCATCTGGCGGGCGAATCAGGTACTCGAAAACGTTCCTGCCATTACCATGGATGAGACCGTGAAGCGTCGCCTGCTGGCGGAAGCCAAGGTACTGCGGGCCCTGATGTATTTCAACTTGGTGAGTTTGTTTAATCGGCCACCGCTGATTCTTCGTTCGGTACTTACCTCGGACACGCCCAGCAACGCGACCCCCGAACAAATCTGGACCCAGATTCAAACCGACCTTACCGAAGCTGCTCCCGACCTACCCTTGCGGTACTCGGGCGACGACCTGGGTCGCGTAACCCGGGGTTCAGCGTATGGTTTGCTGGGCAAAGCTTTGATGCAGCAACGTAAGTTCCAGGAGGCCCAAACCGCTTTGGCCTGGTTCATCACGGGCGAAGGACGCGACGTGTACCGGCTCATGCCTAACTACCGCGACAACTTCATCATTACCCAGGAAAACAATACAGAATCGGTATTTGAGATTCAGTTTGCCCAGAACAACAACGAAACCACCGACGACGATACGCAGGAAGGGGCCGTGATTAACGTCGGAGCGTCGCTGCCGCAGTTTCTGGCTCCCCGGGGTGTGGGCTTCTCGGACGGTGCCGCCCGCCGCTGGATGATCGGGGAAATGCAGAAGGAACGTACGACGACGGGAGCCCGTGATCCTCGCGTGGAGGCTTCGTTTTTGTACGACTCGACGGATGTACGCGGCCCTAGTCAAACGCTCATTTATGGTCAAACCTTCGCCAGTCGCTACGGTACGGGTCCGGATCGGAATTCGGTCTGGTTCCGTAAGCCACTCAACGATCATTGGAAAAATGAAGAAGGCTTCCGCTCGCCCAACAACTACCGTCTGATTCGCTACGCGGACATTCTGCTGCTCTACGCGGAATGCCTCAACGAGCTGGGCCGCACCACCGAAGCCTATACCTACGTCGATCAGGTACGCCAGCGGGTAGGACTCGCTCGCTTAACGGCGGCTCAACCGGGTCTGTCCCAAGCCCAGTTCCGGACTCAGATCAAACACGAACGGGTTACTGAACTTTCGGGCGAAGGCCAACGCTGGTTCGACCTGCAACGCTGGGGCGAATTGACGGAGGCCAATCTCCCCGCCCTGCGAGCACGCGATCCGGAGTTTGGTTCGTTTACGCTCAATAAGTCGGCATACTATCCTATTCCGCAATCGGACCTTGATCTGAATCCCAGTCTGTCGCAAAATCAGGGTTATTAAGGCTACGGGTGGTTTCGGAACAGTGTTGCAGAAACCACCCCTTTTATAGATCGTTGTATGAATCTTCGCTATTTAGTATTGGTACTCTGGATTGGGTTTTCCTGCGGGAAAGACAATTCCACGCCCGTTACGCCACCGCCCGCCCCCTCGGAGGCTACGTTCCGCAATCCGATTCAAAACGGAGCTGATCCGTTCGTATACCGCAAAGACGGGCAGTACTACTACATGCAAACTGTGGGCAATCGCGTGGATTTGTGGCGTACGGAAAAAATGAGTGAGCTGAACTCCGCCCGCCGCACGACCATCTTTACACCACCCGCCACAGGAGCCAATTCGCGGAATCTCTGGGCTCCTGAAATCTATTTTCTGAACGGTAAATGGTACGTGTACTACACCGCCGGATCGGATACGGAAGAATATTCCCAGCGTACCTGGGTGTTGGAAAACGCCAGTGCCGACCCAACCCAGGGCACCTGGACCCAGAAAGGGCGGCTGTTCAATCCCGAAAACGATAATTACGCCTTGGATGGGAATGTGCTCGAACACAACGGCAGTCTGTACTTTCTCTGGAGCGGCTGGCCGAAAGGGGTCAATAAAGTCGAACGTCAGGAAATTTACATTTCCAAAATGGGAAATCCCTGGACGCTGACGGGAAAAACGACACTGCTCACTACCCCCGAACTCAACTGGGAACGCAACGGCTTTGGCGTAAACGAAGGGCCTCAGGTACTAAAAAATCCGCAGGGTCGTGTATTTATGATTTATTCAGCCAGTTACTGCGGCACGGACGATTACGCCCTCGGCATGCTTAGTTTGCGGGAAGGCGGCGATCCGCTCAACGCCGCCGACTGGACCAAAACGCAACAACCCGTATTCACAAAGTCCCCCTCCGCCAATGCTTTCGGACCGGGCCATAACTGCTTTTTCCAGTCGCCCAATGGCTCGGAAAACTGGCTTTTGTACCATGCCAACACCAATACCGGCGAAGGTTGCGGCGAAAGACGTAACATTCGGATGCAACCCTTTACCTTTACCAGCTCGGGCCTGCCGCAGTTTGGCGAACCCGTCGCTACGGGTCGCTCGATTGCCGTTCCGGCGGGCGAATGATTTTACTTTTACACTATGAAATCGATTTTTCTAACCTCTCTCCTAGCCCTTGCAACGGCTACGTATGCTCAACAGCAAGCCGTTATTCCCGGCGATCACGCCGACCCTTCGGTTACTAAAATTGGGGATACGTATTGGGCTTCGGCTACCTCGTCCAACTGGGCACCGGAGTATCCATTGCTGAAATCCAAAGATCTGATTCACTGGCAAACCGTCGGGTATATCTTTCCGAAGCTGCCCGACTGGGCGGATTATTACTTCTGGGCACCGGAAATCTCCTACGAAAAAGGAAAAGTATACGCCTATTACACGGCTCACAAAAAAGGTGGAAATCTTTGCGTCGCCGTCGCCAGTGCTGATAAACCCGAAGGTCCCTGGAAAGATCACGGCCCGCTGATGTGCGAGTCCGACGGCTCCATTGATGCCTTCCCCATGCGGGACGAAAACGGCAAACTGCACCTGATCTGGAAAGAAGACGGCAACAGCATTCGGCAGCCGACGCCCATCTGGATTCAGGAAATGAACGAAGAACGGACCGCTTTGCTGGGTGAGAAAAAAGAACTCTTCCGGAACGATCAGCCCTGGGAGGCGAATCTGGTTGAAGGCGTTTCGATGATGCGGCACGGTGGATATTTCTATGCTTTCTACGCGGCAGCGGGTTGTTGCGGCGAAGGGTGTACGTACGTGTCGGGCGTGGCTCGTGCTAAAAATCTGCTTGGTCCCTGGGAGAAATTTTCAGGCAATCCGATTCTGACATCGGACGAAACCTGGAAATGCCCCGGTCACGGTACCCCCATCGAAAAAGATGGAAAATACTACTTCCTCTACCACGCGTATAGCACGAAGAGTACTGCTTACTCCGGTCGCCAGGGCCTGCTTCGGGAGTTTGAATTTACGCCCGACGGCTGGATTGCCTTCAAAGCTCCCGTAGCGACGGCCAATCAGGTGCCAGCGGTCGTGAAAGATGATTTTTCGAAGGCTTCAAACCTGTGGAACTGGTCGGTTTTCCACTGGCCGGAGTATCAGACTAAAGGCGGCAAACTTCACCTGAAAGCCATTCCCGAACAGGCGGGCGTGTACCTGGCTCGTAAAACCTATACCGGCAACTACACGGCTCAGGTACAGGTGGAGGTGCCTAAAACCACGGACTTAAAAAGCGGTTTGAGTTTAATCGGGGATGATGATAATGCCCTCGGTCTTTCGGTTCAAAAGGGCGAGTTACTCGTCTGGAAGCGGGAAAAAGGAAAAGATAAAGTCCTGCAAACGCTCCCGCTGTCGAACGCGAAAACGGTAATCTTACAGGCTCAGGTGAAAAATGCTAAAGAAGTTACCTTCAAATACCTCATCAACGGAAAAAACATGCAGGTATTCGATTCCGTGGATGGAGCGTTTTTACCACCCTGGGATCGAGCCGTTCGGGTTGGGGTGATTGCCAAGGGGGAAGGCACGGGCGTGTTTGACAACTTCCTCTTGCGGTCGGAGAAGGAATAGTTTTTAGTTTTTTAAACGGATAAAGGCTCGCTGGTAGGGCGGGCCTTTGTTGTTTTGTAAACTTTTACGAATATTAAGACCTCTACCGCTATTAGTTACGCTTTACTAAAGACCAACAATGAGTACGTAGCATTAATTATCGCATTATATTAAATGAAAAGTAATCGCATTTTTGGAGAAATTGATGATATAGTAGAAGGTGATTCTTTTAAAACAAGAATTGAACTCTCCGCCGTTGTTGGTGTTTAGCGTAGCGTCACCAACAACTCAGCCTCACTCCCTATAATGAGTGAGAAACCCAAACTCATCCTGATTAAATTCATAAAATCGGGCACTAGAATAATAATAATCTTCGGGTACATGGGCCAAATTCCAGTGCGGTTGATTAGGATTATTATGAATATAGGTTAGCTTTTCTAGTATGACTTTATTTGAGTAGCAGTAGATAGATAAAGAATTTCTTTCCCAAATCTGATATTTTCGATCGCCTTGTGTACTTGCTAATTTTTCTAAAACTGCTGGATGGTTTTTCTGAATATCATTTTTAATGCACTGACCCGTAAATTTCAAAAAATCTCGCTGTACTTCTGACTTACTAAAGGGTGGCATTATCTTCCAAATCAGGTGAAGGTGATTTGGCATAATTACAAATCCATATACAATGACTCGATTATTTTCTACTAAAAATCGTAAACTGTCAATGATGAGTTGTTTATATTTATCAGGCTTGAGTATGTGTTTCCAGGAAAGAATAGTCGCTGTAAAAAAAGCGGGATACTGATGCTCATGCATGATTTTTAGCCATATCTAACAAATATGGTTTATAGCTATATAAAGCTATACGCCGATTAATAAGTACTGATTGTTAGATACTACTTGGTTAAACAAGAGCGAGGTAACCCCAAGTAAAGTTTCGTTCAATGTTTAAGTTGTTGGTGACGCTACGCTAAACACCAACAACGGCAAGAGTAAAAACGTTACCTTCAAATACCTCATCAACGGAAAAAACACGCAGGTATTCGATTCCGTAAATGGTGTCTTTTTACCACCCTGGGATCGGGCCGTTCGGGTTGGAGTGATTGCCAAGGGGGAAGGTACAGGAGTATTTGATAACTTCCTCTTGCGGTCAGAGAAGGAGTAGGTTTTGGTTTCATTAACTAATAAAGGCTCGCGTGTATGGCGGGCCTTTATTGTTTCCTTACTTCTCGAACGACTGTTGTTAGTGACATTACACTCCGCCGCTTTTGATGACGCTACGCTAAACACCAACAACGGCGAAGCAACCGCTCACCCCGAAAAATTAAAGCTCCTTCAACAACTTTACCTGTGCTTCTCTTTCTTTTCTTACTTCTTCCAGATCGCCGGGAAACAGTTTATTGATCATGGTCACCGCAAAATCAGTGGCCCACAAACCATGATATTTCGTATGCGGGCTAGCCGCTATCTGAGCCTGCGTTCTCAAAAATTTCACTTTAGCCGGGTCTTTTTCAAGTTTAGCCACTCGGCTAATCTCCATACTCAAATTCCTGGCTTCGTGATAATTGGTTTTTCCATCCAGCCATCTTTGCATGGCTTCGAATGCTGCCTTTATTTCGTGGCAGGGTTCGAAGCCCGTTTTCTCGATCAAATGTTGCCCGAATGCCAAACAGAACTGCACCATTTCCCGGTGACTTTTGGTATCATACAAGGCTATAAACTCTTCCTTCAACGCAGGAACATCTTCTATTTTGCCGACTAACCGCTGGTATTCGTAAATATTCATAAGCTCCTGTTACATTAGAATTCATTAACTTATTCATTTAGCCGCTGCTGGCAACGACCTGCCAAACAACCGCAAAGATCATAAACAAGCCCCAGTATAAACGAAAGCTTTTACTCAACAACCAAACTACCCAACCAATGAACCAGACCAACGATTTACCTTCAGAGAGCTTCTACCACGGAACCAAGGCTGATTTGAAACCGGGTGATCTCATTAGGCCGGGCTTCCAGTCTAACTACGGCCAGCGAAATCAAGCAAAATATATCTACTTAACTGCCACCCTGGATGCCGCCATCTGGGGTGCTGAGCTAGCCGTGAGTGAAGGGCATGAACGAATCTATAAGGTAGAACCTACCGGCCCTATTGAGAACGACCCTAACCTGACCGATAAGAAATTCCCGGGGAACCCTACCCGCTCCTATCGTTCCTTACAGCCGCTCAAGGTCGTTGGTGAAATTACGGAATGGCAGGGACATACGCCCGAGCAACTAAAAGCCATGCAGGACAACTTGGAGCGATTAAAACAACTGGGAATTGAAGCCATCGAAGATTAATTTATAGGTTTCGGAATCACGCTGCGGAGCGAGTGTACTTCTAGGTTGATCGGTATCAACGGCCATTCATCCGAAAAAACACACATAAACGGTACACCTGGCTTCTTTACTACTGAAACCCCTCACTCGCTTTGGGAAGGCTTCTACTCTCTACGACCAAAATCCAGTACTCTATTCACTAGTAATCGATGGAAAAAATCAAACCTTACGCCAGCATTGAGGAAGCGATGCAGGAGCTAGACAACGGTGGCCGATTTTACAATCTTTTCACCAAAGTTCAAGATGAGGTCATTACCCCGGCCGAACTGTCTAAAGTATCGGGTGTGTTTCTTACAAAACAGAGAATGATTCTCTTTCTGGAAATGGCCCTTTCCCGATTGGACGAAAAAGCAAAAGAAGAGGTATTATCGAAACTGGATGATCGCCTGCAACTTCACTATCAGAATTATAAACCGCTGCAGATAACCGTGTCGGAAGCGATTAAAGAGCATTGTTCTTCGAGTATTATTGTTACGGGAACGCCCAAGCCCAATACCTCTAAATCGGCTCTGAAAGGTTTTGTGATGATTCCGGTGGGCAAGTCTTTTACGCTGGTCCCCATCGTTGATTTATACGACATCTATGAACTAACCGACGAACATACGGCTGAAAAACTCCTGATTGCTCACAGTAAACGTTCGACCAAGCTGCCCGAACAGAAGTTGATGATGGGTGGGATTTGGAAAAAATTCCCTACTACATCGGATCAACGGACTGCAGCAGATCAGGCCCTGACTACTGACGCTCTGGAACCCTCAACATCGAATCAAAGAGGTAAACGTTACCTGGAAATTCATTACTTCCTTGAGTAAATGGCTTTGACTTAGTTCCTGGATCAGATGCATTAATTAGGATTTAACATCTCTTATACTATGCGTATAGAACCCTTTGGAACATTCGATTACCATCCGCGTGAACAGTTATGGAAGGCTGACGTTGACCATCTTTCACCCACCCATAAAGTCGAGCTAAGCATCGGTACGGATCATGCCCAAGCGGACCTATCTGATAAGATTAAGCTCCTAGAAGCATTTGTTCTTGACTACGCTTCTATTATGGAGAGACTTTATCAGTTCATCTATGAGTCTTATAGGAAGACTTCAGAGGCGAAGACTTTGGAGGAAATAAAAACCATGTATTTTCTGACAGCTGTAACTTTACAAAAGGACAACCGAACTTGGTGGCTGGTTTTAGAACCTAATTTCGATGTTCCAACCCTTTATAGTCATTTCCAAAGATTCACTATGGTTGAGCGTCAGATCGTTCCTTTGTTTTCGTTAATCCCGTGTCGAATACGTTTGGAATAAATAAAAATCAGACGTTAATGATCAAAAAACCATAAAATGAAAATAGAAAACTTAAAACCATTTTACGGACAACATTGTGAAACAACGGCAACGGGGACCTTATTGCGTCAACTTGGTATTGAACTTTCTGAACCCATGCTATTTGGAATAGGGCAAGGACTTGGTTTCATTTTTTGGAATATGAAAACCATGGACTTCCCTTTCATGGGTGGACGAATTAAAACTGATTTGCTAACCCAAAATCTTGCCAAAAACTTAAATCTTGAATTAATACTTAAAGAAACGTCTTCCACTCAAAAGGCTTGGAATAACGTAAAACAACTAATCGACGAGGGGAAGGTTGTGGGGTTAAAACTGGACTGTTATCATTTAGAATATTTCTCGAACCCATTTCATTTCGCAGGACACTATGTTGCCATGTATGATTACGATCATGAAACAGCATTTTTGATAGACACTAAACAACAAGGCGTACACGTAAAAACAAGTTTAAAAAGTTTAGCATTAGCAAGAAACGAAAAGGGGCCTATGTCTTCGAAAAACTTGCATTACACGCTAAACAAAACCGATGAAAGTTATGATCTAAAAAATGCCATTCTTACCACTATTCGTACGAATGCGACTGAGTATATAAATCCCCCCATCAATAATATCGGTTATAAAGGAATTTTAAAAGCAAGCAAAGCGATACAAGAATGGTATGATACCAGTAATAGTATTGAAAAAGAATTTAAGGCTTGTGCTATCATTATGGAGAAAGCAGGAACAGGAGGAGCTTTATTCAGAAATTTGTACAGAGACTTTTTACAAGAAAGTTACGACCTTTTGAAACTTGACATCCTCAAACAGGCACACGAAGAATTCATTGACATTGCTAACGCTTGGACGGAAATTTCAAATTTGTTTTTACAAGTCAGTGAAACCAAGGATAGAACGTACATTGAACAAGCCACTGATATTTTAGCACAACTCTCAACGAAAGAAAGGAATGTGATGCAGCAACTATCAGAAATTTAGTCCAACCTCCGGTCCGTTCGTAACGGTGTTGTAGGCCTTGGAGAAAGGCGTCCGCATCCTTGTTTTTACGCGTCCGTACTCAGACCATACGGGTATAGAAAGCCAAGCGGCCTAAATCGATCCTACTAAGTCATGATTGATTTAGGTCGCTTGGCTTATTAATCCTTTCTACAATCGTTTTTTAAAACTCATTTAGACGTATTCGTAACGCCTTCAGTCGTCATTATCACCCGTTTTAAAGTTCCGTTTTTGTTATACTCTAGTTTGTCAATGCATATCGAGCGACTAAAACTGCTACCGTCGGTTTGAATACCGCCGTTGTGGTAGATGAAGTACCACTGACCTTTATGCTGGACGATCGCCTGATGGTTGGTATTGCTATTGCCGGCAATTTCATTTAAAATACCTTTGTATTGGTAAGGCCCTTCGATTGCATCGGCCACGGCATACGCAATTTTCTCCGGGAACCCCGTCGCGTAACTCAGGTAGTATTTGCCTTTGTGCGTATGAATCCAGGGAGCTTCCGTAAAATCGAAACCAGGGAACTGAACTCGTTTGATTTCTCCTTCAATTTCAATCATATTTTTCTTGAGCCGGGTATAATAGCATTCGCGGTTGCCCCAGAAAAGCCAAGCCTGATCGTTCGCATCGATATACACCGTAGGGTCAATACAGGCCCAGGAATGGGACGAAGCGAAACAATCCTTATTAGTAAGCAGAGGTTTGCCCAAGGCATCTTTGTAAGGGCCTTCTGGTCGATCCGCTACGGCCACGCCAATACCCGACCAATTCGTGCTGATGTACCAATAATACTTCCCGTTTCTTTCAATGACCTGACCCGCGTACGCATCTCCACTCTTCGCCCAGGGGAAATCCGCTATTTGTAAGGGCACGGGATACTGGGTCCACGTTTGAAGATCCGTGGTTGAATACACCAGCCAGTCTTTCATTTTATACCCACTTTGGCCACCCGCGAAATCGTGGCCCGCGAACAACCACAGCGTATCTCCCTTCACCAGAGCCGCCGGATCAGCCGTGTACGCATGCGTGATGATGGGGTTTCCTTTGGACGTGAAGGTGTAGCGGTCGGAAGCCTCGACGGGCTGTAACAAGTCGTTAGGGACCCCACCCCATTTCGCCTGCAGGCGGCGGGCTTCTTCCCGGGTAATGCCGATGACACTGCCGTGTCGGGGATTAAAGTTTTTAGTGAAAGACTCGGGTTTATCCGTAAACTGATACAGATCGGTGCTTCGCTGAAACTCATACCGCAGGTTGGTATAGAGGTCATACATCAGGATATACTCGTCTGAATCATTGCGTTTAAATACACTGGACCCTTCCACCACAATCTTTTTATCCGAATACGCATCCAGGTACTTAAAGTCCTCTACCCAGGGACCGCTCAGCGACTTCGATGTGGCCTGTTGAATGCCATTTTTAATTTCTTTCCCATGCTCATCTTTGGTATTCCCCTTGAAGAACAGATGGTAGGTACCATCTTTGTACACAATATCGCCATCAATAGCCCCGTACTTGGCCCGAAACATCAGCTTGGGTTCCCCCTCAAAACCCGTAAAATCCGGATTGGCATAGGCGGAATAAAAATCAAGCTTGGAATCGTCTTTGAAACGTACGGTGAAGTAGATCAGATACTTCTTTACCTGTGGGTCATAAATGGTTTGCGGAGCCCATACCCATTGTACCTTCCCAAATGTCTGCGGATAGGCTTTGGCCAGGTCAATACTCTGATGCGTCCAATCCACCAGATTAGTGGATCGCAACAGAACAATCCCCGGATTGCTGCCCCAACCATTCTTACCGACGAACATATCGGTCGCCGTCAGGTAAAAGGTATGTCCATCCTCCCCCCGTACCAAATGCGGATCCCGGATTCCGCCCGTTTGCGAGATGTCACTGGAGGCAAGGATAGGCTGATTGTTATTTAAAGCAGACCAGTGAATAGCATCCTTACTGATGCCCAGGCGTAGCTGCTCCTGCTTGAGCGGGTCACCCGAACCCTCGAAGTAAGCAAATAGGTACCCTTCAAAAAGCGATAAATTTTTCTTGGCTTGAGTAAAAGCGGACACACTGCCTAGCAGGACCAAGAGCACAGCTAGTACTGGGTTACGTAAAATCATTTGAGAAGCTAAGTATGATACGAACGAAAGAGGTTTATCGGGTTTCTGTTCAGGCAAGGATGTAAGTTTCTCTGAAAGATTACTCGGTCCGAGAAGTTATCATCATTTATCTGAGCTCATGGAGTGCGGGCCTCACTTTTGCTGGATGTTAGGGCGGTGATGATAGGTATCCGTTGGTTTACGACGGATCTGCATTCCTGAAGAATCCTCTACTCGTATGTTGAAAGGAGTGATTCATACTCATTGCTGAGCTATCAATCGTAAGAATTTTGCTGTTGGTATTTAGTATAACGTCACCCCTGCCGTTTTTGGTGTTTAGCGTAGCGTCACCAACAACTTTATTACACTTCGGTTGTACAAAGAGTCTTGAAC
>NZ_JBMDWJ010000044.1:0-23035 GCF_048595215.1 Siphonobacter sp. | reverse complement strand
CGGTCACCCCTAATTTTTACTAATCAAAAAACTACCCCTTCGAGACACTAAAAAATTTTAAAATATGTCATGGTAGCCTCGGTTGGGGTTTGCAATTTCGCGTTATTTGGGAAAAGATGGAGTGATTTCAGCAGATTATTCTGTTTCCGAACAAAAATCAGATTCTTTTCGCGGGGGAATCACCCCTTTTTTCAACCGATTCAATTATTAATCAAACCGGAGAACCTGGTTCTCAACGGATTACCTCTACCATTTTCATGACACTTACATCCAACAAGGTACGCGTGCTGGTCGTAGGCTGTGGCAATATGGGAGCCTCCCATGCCTTGGCTTACCAAAATCTGGACGGATTCGAAATCTGCGGGATTGTTTCACCCGGAAAAAGCAAGGAAGTGCTTAACGAGAAATTAGGCGGCGGTTATACGCTGTTTAACGATTACGCAACGGCTTTGACCGAAACCCAGCCCGACGCCGTTTGTATTTCTACGTACCCCGATACGCACGAGCCTTACGCGATTATGGCCCTGGAACAAGGAGCCCATGTGTTTATCGAAAAACCCCTGGCGGATACCGTTGAAGGTGCCAAACGCGTTGTAGCAGCGGCCGAAAAAGCGGGGAAGAAAGTGGTAGTAGGGTATATCCTGAGGCACCATCCGAGCTGGGAAAAATTCGTGGAAATCGCCCAGGACATGGGTAAGCCATTGGTAATGCGAATGAACCTTAATCAGCAGAGCCACGGTACCATGTGGACGGTACACCGGAATCTGATGAAGAGCCTGAGTCCGATTGTAGACTGCGGTGTACACTATATCGACGTCATGTGTCAGATGACGCGGTCGAAGCCCGTGCAGGTAAACGCCATCGGGGCCCGACTTACCGATGAAATTCCGGATTCAAATTACAACTACGGTCAACTGCAAATCCGTTTTGAGGACGGTTCAGTAGGCTGGTACGAAGCAGGCTGGGGACCAATGATGAGCGAAACGGCCTTCTTTGTGAAAGATGTGATCGGACCGAAAGGTTGCGTATCTATCGTGGCCAAAGACGCCGGAGCGGCGGGTAAATCCGATAATGTTGATTCCCATACAAAGACCGAATCCTTGCGGGTACACCGGGCTAAACTCAATCAGGACGATCAGTTTGTACAGGCCGATGAGTGGATTAACCTGACCGACGAGCCTGACCACAATGAGCTGTGTCAGCGGGAACAGCAGTTTTTCCTAAAAGCCATTCAGGAAAATACGGATTTGACGGATCACTTACAGGATGCCGTGAACAGTCTGCAAATTGCCTTCGCCTGTGATGAATCCGTACGGACGGGGCAACCGGTGATGCTGTAGATTTATAGGTGAGAATGTACAGCGTACAGATGATAGAGATTTTGGACTGCCAGCTTTTGAGCTGGCAGTTTTTGTTTTATACGGATTTGGCCGTTCGAAACTCGGCGGGTCGTCGATTAACCAGTTGCAGAAATGTATTACTAAACGTCGACAAGCTGGTGTAACCCACGTCGTAGGCGATCTCAGTAATGGATTTATCCGTTTGTAATAACTCCTCAATAGCCCGGACAATGCGGTACATCTTCACGTATTGTAAAAAGGATAGTTCCATCTCCTGCTGAAAAAGCCGCGATAAGGTACGAGCACTCAACCCGAATTCGTAGGCAACTTCCGGTAAGTGCAAAGGCCTGGATACGTGCTGTTGTAAATACGTGATGATGGGTAGCAAACGCTCGTTTTGCGTCGTGGGAATGGCAATCGGCAACGGATGCTGACCGATTTCGGGCAGCAGGTACTTCAGCGTACGCAGAAACTCATAGGCGTAGACGCCGGGTCGAACCATACCCTGCCAGCGTTCGGAAAAGAGAATCATTTCCAGCAATAAATCCGTAACGGGGTAAATGCCCATTTTGCTAAAAAACGGATGCGTCAGATCGTTTTCGGAAGGTAGGTACAGATTGGTTACCCGTAACGTTGACGAGGTATGTAGTACATAGTGCTCAAGTTCGGGCGGAATCCAGATAAAGTGGCGGGCGGGAAGAAAGTAAGCTTTGTCGCGGGTATACAGATAGGAGATACCGCCTTCAATATACGTAAATTGTCCTTTTTGGTGAAAGTGGTACGGAAACGTCTCCTCTTGCTTTTTATGAATAATGAATATTGAATCTTGAAATTGATCAATATTCTGCAAATACTCCCTTGTATACGAATTCATAAAAATAATCAATGGCTGGAATTGACAAATAATTGGCAATTTATATAAAATAGCTCATTTTGTATTATTCTAATTTTGTGTTTGTAAACGAGTAACGCAAAATGAAACGATGCATACGGGCTATACTGCTCGGAATCAACCTGATCGGAGTAACGCAGGCCCAAACCATTCCACCAGAAACCCATCAGACGCTTACACTTACGGAAGCCTGGCAAAAGGCCGAACAGTACAATAAAACGCTTCAGGAACAGAACCTTCGGATCCAGATCAGTCACGAAAAAGTGCAGGATACTAAGAGCGAACGGCTGCCCGAAATCGGAGCCAGTACGCAATACGCCCGCATTACGAATCTCCCGATTTACGAACGGGGTATCCTGAATACGCCAACGCAGTACCCGGTGTTACACAACATGTTTCAGTTGAAAACCGAAGCCTACTTCAATTTGTACGAAGGAAAGAAACTGCAAACGAAAATCAAAAACGAAGAGACCGAACACGAACGGGTTGAGATTCAGAAAGAAGAAAGCGTATCGCAGGTAAAGCTACGCGTAGCAGCGGTATACTTGGATTTACAGCGGAGTTTGATCTTCAAAGATTTGACCCTTAAAAATATTGAAGAAGCCGAAAAGCGGCTAACGGACATTCGTGAACTGCATAAAAACGGCGTCGTCATCCGGAGTGACCTCTTACGAGCCGAGCTTCAGTTATCCCGCCAGAAGATGGCCTTACGGGAAATTGAAAACTCCATCGCTATCACCAGTCAGAAATTGAATCTGATGATCGGGCTGCCCGAGACCACAACAATCCAGCCCGTAGCTCTGGTAGAGGGAGATTCGCTCAGTCGGAGCTATGATTCTTATTTGGATGAAGCCTTCGACCACGCTCATCTGCTACGGATTTCAGAGAAAGAACAGGAACTAACCGGTCTCAGACTGAAAGAACTACAGGCGGATAACAAGCCGAAAGTGGGGCTTTTCGCTGAATACCAGTACGGCTATCCGCAGATTACGTTTTTCCCCTACACCGGAGCTTTATACGGTTTTGGCATGGGTGGTCTCAAGGCCTCGTACTCGCTTTCGTCGCTCTACCATAATAAACATAAAATTCAGGCCGCGGCTATTGACGTGCAGCGTCAGGAAGTGATTACTTCCGATCGGCAGGATCAGGTCAAACAGGCTGTGAAGGAAGCGTACGTGCGATACGGTGAATCCCTGCAACGGATTCAGGTGGCCGAACTGAGTATCAAGCAGGCTACCGAAAACTACCGGATTGTGAAGAATACCTATTTCAATCAGCTGGCCTTACTCACGGATCTGATCGATGCCGATACCCAACTGCTGCAAAGTCAGTACGATCTGGCGGCGGCTCGATTGACGGCTCGACTTCAATACTATCAACTCTTACATACGACTGGAAATTTATAAGCCATGAACCCCTCATCCAAACAAACGCGAACCGATCGACTCATCACCCGGGTAACGGCCTGGGTGGCCCTGGTGATTCTGCTGGGATTAGCCGTCTGGGGCGGACAATCTCTCTGGGATCTGTACCATTTTGAAGAAACCAACGATGCCCAGATCGACGAATACATCAACCCCGTAACGAGCCGCGTGACGGGTTACGTACGGGAAGTCTACTACAAAGACGATCAGGAAGTGAAAAAAGGCGATACGCTGGTAGTCATCGACGACGACGAATACCAGATTCAAAAAGCCGAGGCTGAAGCGGCTCTGATGACGGCAAAGGCCCAGATTGGCGTGCTGCACAGTAACACGATTACATCCGATAAAAACGCGGTGGTCAATCAATTACAGATCGGAGCGGCTAAGGCCAAGCTCGTCAAACAGCAGCAGGATTACGATCGTTACGAGAAATTGCTCGCGACAGAATCCGTCACCCGGCAGCAATTTGAAAACGTGAAGATGGCCCTTGATGTGGCGAAATCGGAGTACGAGGCTTTACAGAAATCATACGAAACATCCTTGTCCAAAACCGATGACATTACGGCTCAGAAGGCCGTCGCTCTGGCGGAAATTAAACGCCGTCAGGCCGTGCTGGATGAGATCAAACTGAAGATTTCCTACGCCGTTATTCGGGCTCCATACGACGGAAAAATGGGCAAGAAAAGCATTCAAAAGGGTCAGTTGATTCAGGCGGGACAAACACTCGCTTTCATGGTGGATTCCGAAGAAGGGAAGTGGGTAATTGCGAATTACAAGGAAACCCAGTTACAGCACATGCACATCGGTCAGCCCGTAAACATCGAAACGGATGCCTTTCCCGGAAAGATTTTTCACGGCGAAATTGTCTCGCTGTCGGCCGCTACGGGTTCCCGCTTTTCGTTACTGCCGCCCGATAATGCGACGGGGAACTTCGTAAAAATCATTCAACGCGTGCCGATCCGGATCAAACTCACCGACGACGCGAATACAACCAAAGGATTGCGGGCGGGTATGAACGCCGTTGTAACCCTTAAGAAAGGAGCCTAACGATGGAGACCCTGCCCATATTTAAACGCTGGGTACCCGAGTGGTTCATTCGGGCTACGCTGTTCATCGTACTGATGCCGGGGCTATTTCTGCTAGGTCTATACGCCGGAAACGTCAATGAAACCGTCGGGTATTACGGCATTGAGCCCGCTGACGTGCAGTTCTCCATTCTGGTGTATTACGTGGCACTAGCGAGTTTTTTTTCGCTCGAACAACGGCTGGTCAGCTACTTTGCGGCTAAGCATTATTTTCTGCTCGGCCTTTTGCTAACGATTCTGATTAACCTGGCCTTGTACCACGTTCGTCAGACACAAATTCTGTTTGTCCTTCGGTTTTTCCAGGGAATCTGTATCAGTGGGATTATCGCTACTTCCATGAACCTGATTTTCTCGCGAATGCGTACGGAACGGGTTCGGATCATGGGCTACACGGTGTTCTATGGACTGTTGCTGGTCTCGGCTCCCTTGTCGTCGCTAGTGGTTTCCTGGGCGTTGCAGTACCTGGAATTCAACGCCTTGTACAAACTCATGATTTATATGCAGCTGCCCGGAGCAATCCTGCTATTGCTGATTATGAACCACGTCCGATTAAAACGCCACATCCCCCTGTATCAGGTGGAATGGATCAGTTTCGTACTGATGGTTCCGGCCTTGCTGATGTGGGCGTATATGATGGTATACGGCCAACAGGAAAACGGGTTGGATTCACCCAGGATTTGGTTCTGTCTGCTCGGGAGTATGGCTTTGGCGACCTTGTTTATCCTGCGGCAGCGGTCCTTGAAACGTCCGTACATTAATCTGAATGTCTTTAAAAGCTCGTCGTTCGTACTGGGACTGCTGATCTTACTGGTGTTTTACGTGTGTCGCGGTGCCTTGGGTTTAAGCTCGACGTACTTCGCCACCGTACTGAAAATGGACCCGATTCACGTCTCCGAACTGATGCTGGTCAATATGGCGGGCATTGCCGTGGGGTCACTGATCGTATCCCGATTCGTCATTCTTAAAAAAAGCCTGCGACTGATTTTACTGACGGGCTTTGCCATTCTGGGAATATTTCACGTCTGGATGTATAGTCTGTTTTCCAACCAGGCCGAACCGATCTATTACATCATTCCGCTGTTTCTTCAGGGACTAGGGGCTGCCACCCTGATGGTCCCAATCATTAATTTTTACGTATCTGCCGTACCGGCATCCATCAGTAGTTCGGCTTCGGCGGTAGGGATTCTGGTACGTTTTACGGGTTTTAGTCTAAGCATGGGGATTCTAAATTTCACCCGCTTGTTTTCGAAAAGTTTGCACTACCACCGTTTACAGGATGAGGTCACTGCCACCAACCCCTACACACTGCAACGCCTAAGCCAGTACAAGGAAACGCTGATGCACCAAGGTATGGCGGGGGATCAGGCCAGTCTGGTGGCGAACAAGTGGTTGGGCCAATCGGTAGATCTGCAAACGCAGCTTCGCTATTCGATGGATTATTACCTGATTGTGGCCGCTGTCATTGGGGTAACCATGCTGGCAATTGCCCTGGTACCTTACTTGCGGACGAAGCTTCTCTCTACGCGACAACCGCCGATACCGTTTTGATGGGATCCTATGTACAAAGAAAAGCCCTCCGATAGAATATGTCGGAGGGCTTTTCTTCATTACTAAAATTCTATTTAAACCACCGCGAACATCGACTTGGCTTTCGCTTCGAGTTTCGAAGTTCCACCGTTGAGGTAGCAGTCAGCAGCACGGGCGGCTTCGCGACCTTCACTAATGGCCCATACCACCAGCGATTGTCCGCGACGCATATCACCGGCTACGAATACTTTGTCGATACCCGTCTGGTAATCATCCGAAAGGACGTTACCGCGGTTGTCAAATTCCAGTCCCTGTTCAGCCAGTTGTGACAACAGACCTTCGCGTTGGGGGTGGAGGAAGCCCGCCGCAATTAGTGCGAGATCGCAGGGAACCACGCGTTCGTTTTGCTCAACGTTCTGGGCTTTGCCATCCACTACCGTCAGGACGATGTCGGCAATACGCAGGTGCGTCAGTTTTTCACCGTCACCGATAAATTCTTTCACGGAAATGCTCCAGAAACGTTCGCAGCCTTCGTCGTGTGAGGTGCTGGTCCGTTTCATATTCGGCCATAAGGGCCAGGGCGTACCCGGGTGGCGATCTTTCGGGGGTTCGGGCATTACCTCTACCTGCGTAACCGAAGCCGCGGAATGACGGTTGGACGTACCGATACAGTCAGAACCCGTATCGCCACCACCAATCACGACCACGTGTTTACCCGTCGCGAGCAATTCTCCATTTTTGTAGTGCATGCCGCGATGATCGTATACACGGTCAATGTTGGCATTACGCTTGTTTTGCTGACTCAGGAATTCCATGGCCGGGTGTACGCCTTTGTTCAGGTACGTATCCCAACCAATTACATCCTTACCATCCCAGGTTTTGTTGATCCCCCGGGCCACGGTCGAGCCGCCCGAAAGCATAACCAGATCATACTGATCGAGCAGTTCCGAGCCGGAAATATCCTCGCCCACGTTGACGCCCGTTTTGAAGGTGATGCCTTCGGCTTGCATCACTTCTACACGGCGGTCGATGGTCCATTTTTCGAGTTTGAAATCGGGGATGCCGTAGCGTAACAAACCACCCACCTGATCGGCCCGTTCGTAAACGGTAACCCAGTGACCCGCCTTGTTGAGTTGAGCCGCCGCAGCCAGACCCGCAGGTCCGCCACCGATGACGGCTACTTTCTTACCCGTACGATCTTTCTCATCAATTTGCAGGGGCTTCACGTAACCGTTCAGGAAGGCGTACTCGATGATGGATTTCTCGATGTACTCAATCGTAACGGGGGGCTTGTTGATGCCCAGTACGCAGGAAGCCTCGCAGGGAGCTGGACAGATACGACCCGTAAATTCCGGGAAGTTGTTCGTCGAACTCAGAATTTCGTAAGCCAGACCCCAGTTGTTTTCGTACACGGCGTCGTTGAATTCCGGGATGATGTTTCCCAGCGGACAGCCGTTGTGACAGAAAGGAATACCGCAGTCCATGCAGCGGGCGGCATTGTGCGTCTGTACTTGTTCAAAAGACAGATCAATGTCAATTTCCTTGTAATCGAGTTTACGCTCAGCTACCGGACGTTTGCTAGGTAATTCTCGCGTAAATTCCAGAAAACCAGTTGGTTTGCCCATTGTACGTATGAATAGTGACTACCCGAAGGCAGTACGAATGATCGAATTGGAAAACTTGAAAGGGGAGAGTAGAGAGGATTCCCAGGGGCGGGAATCCTCCCGAATCATTATTTTACCAGCACGTCTGCTACAAAGTCACCGTATACGACTTCTTTGTTCGCAATCTGATCGCTCAGGGCAATGCCTTTGTTGGCCAGAGCCTGCTTAAAGTCGGTCGGCATCACCTTCACGAACTGATCGGCAAGGGTATCCCAGTTATCGAGTACGATGTTCGCTACTTTCGACTTCGTATACGAACGGTGTTTCTCAACGTACATGCGAACGATGTTATGATCTTCGCTGCTGAGCTTTTCCAGAGTAATCATTTCCGGATTGACCTTGTCAGCAAAATCACCGTTTTTATCCCAGATGTACGCGACACCGCCACTCATACCCGCACCGAAGTTACGTCCGGTATTACCCAGAATGATTACTAAACCACCCGTCATGTACTCGCAACCGTGATCGCCGATGCCTTCGACGACTACTTTGGCACCCGAGTTCCGAACGCCGAAACGTTCGCCAGCCATACCGCGGATGTACGCTTCACCGGAAGTGGCTCCGTAGAAGCACACGTTACCGACGATACTATTTTGAGAAGGAATGAAGTCTGGTTTGATGTTACGGTCGGGGTAAATGATCAGCTCCGTACCGCAAAGGCCCTTGCCCACGTAATCGTTGGCGTCGCCTTCCAGTTCCAGTCGCATCCCGTGGGTACCAAACGCTCCGAAGCTTTGTCCGGCCGTACCCCGGAATTTGAAGTGAATCGTTCCGGCGGGCAGACCTTTGGCCTTGTACACCTTCGTGATTTCGTTGGAAAGCATGGTGCCTACCGTCCGGTTCACGTTGATGATGGGGAATTCGCCCGTTACCTTTTCCTGATTTTCCAGAGCCGCTTTGGCCTTTTCAATCATGGCCCAGTCGAGCTGTACATCCAGTCCGTGATCCTGCTCTTCTACTTTCACCATCGGCTCGGTATCGTACATCGGATCGCGGTACAGAATGGCTCCCAGATTCACCGATTTGGCTTTCCAGTTCTGAACGCCTTCGCGTACTTTCAGACGCTCCACGTGACCCACCATTTCGTTGATGGTACGGAAACCAAGCTTCCGCATGTACTCACGAACTTCGTTCGCCAGGAATTGGAACAGATTCACCACGTGATCGGCATCGCCCGTGAACAGAGCCCGTAAGTCCGGATTCTGCGTGGCAACGCCCACCGGGCAGGTATTCAGGTGACACTTCCGCATCATGATACAACCCATCGTGACCAGAGCTGCCGTGGCTACGCCAAATTCTTCGGCTCCAAGCAGGGCTGCAATGACAATATCACGACCCGTTTTCAGCTGACCATCCGTCTGAATGGTGACGCGACCCCGTAAGCGGTTACGTACCAGCGTCTGGTGCGTTTCGGCCAGACCCAGTTCCCAGGGCAGACCCGCGTGACGAATCGACGACAGGGGAGAAGCTCCCGTACCGCCATCGTGACCCGCAATCAGGATATGATCGGCGTGAGCTTTCGCTACACCCGTAGCTACCGTACCCACACCCGCTTCCGATACCAGTTTGACCGAGATACGAGCCTGACGGTTCGCATTCTTCAAATCGAAAATCAGCTGGGCTAAATCTTCAATCGAGTAAATGTCGTGGTGGGGCGGGGGCGAAATCAAACCTACGCCGGGCGTCGAGTGACGCGTTTTTCCAATCCAGGCATCTACTTTATGGCCAGGCAGCTGACCACCCTCACCGGGCTTGGCTCCCTGAGCCATTTTAATTTGTAACTCCTTAGCGTTCGTCAGGTATTCCATCGTTACCCCGAAACGTCCGGACGCTACCTGCTTGATGGCCGAGTTCATCGAATCACCATTGGGCAGTACCGTATAGAAACGCTTCGGATCTTCACCGCCTTCGCCCGTGTTCGACTTGCCGCCGATCCGGTTCATGGCGATGGCCAGCGTGGAGTGAGCTTCCCAGGAAATGGAACCAAAGGACATGGCACCCGTCGCAAACCGCGTCATGATGCTCTGGATGGATTCCACTTCTTCGTCTTTCAGCCACTCCGATTGGGGCAACAGTTTCAGATCCAGCAGGCCGCGTAAAGTGGCCGTTTTCTGGGTCTGGTCGTCAATGGCTTTGGTATATTTCTTGAACAACTCGAAGTCGTTCTTCTTCGTCGATTGCTGAAGGGCGTGAACCGTTTCAGGATTGAAGAGGTGGAATTCACCCCGGTGCTTCCACTGGTACACACCACCCACTTCCAGACGCGGATTGCCCACGTGAGCCTCCGGGAACGCCTGATGGTGACGAATCAGTACTTCGGTTTGAATACCGTCCAGATTCAGACCGCCAATCCGCGTAACCGTTCCGGTGAAATATTCATCCACCACTTCTTTCGTAATACCCAGAGCTTCGAAAATCTGAGCTCCCTGGTAACTCTGAAGCGTGGAAATGCCCATTTTCGAAAAGATCTTGAGCAACTCACCGTTCACTGCCTTGATATAATTCTGGCAAAGCTTGTCGAAATCGTAAGGAACCGATACGAGGTTTTTCTCCCGCATGTTCGAAATGGTTTCGAAAGCCATGTACGGGTTCACCGCTGCCGCCCCGAAACCGATCAGGGTAGCAAAGTGGTGCGTTTCCCAAACGTCACCCGCTTCTACGATCAGACCCACTTTCGCCCGCAAGCCTTTGCGGCTCAGGTGCTGGTGGACGGCTGAAGTAGCCAGCAGCGAGGGGATCGGAGCGTGGTTGGAATCCACGCCACGGTCGGAAAGCGTAATGATCTGGTAATCGTCATTAACGGCGTATTCCGCGTCTTCGCAAATCCGTTTAAGGGCTTTTTTCAGAGCACCTACGCCGCCGCTAGCCCGGAAGGTCGTGTATACCGTTTTGTTGGTGAAATGCCGGGTATCAATGTTCCGGATTTTTTCCAGCTGCGTATTGTCCAGCACGGGCTGACGAAATTCCAGCACTTTACAGTGTTCCGGTGATTCCGTCAGGATGTTTCCGTAACCACCCACGTAGCTGATCAGGGACATGATCGTACGCTCCCGAATCGGGTCAATGGGCGGGTTGGTTACCTGGGCAAACAATTGCTTGAAGTAATGGCTCAGGTGCTGGCTCTGGTCGGAAAGAATCGCCAGTGGCGTATCTACCCCCATCGAACCCAACGCTTCCTTACCAGTTTCCACCATCTGCGTCAGGATCATTCGGATGTCTTCCGACGTCATGCCGAATACCTGTTGCTTGGTAATGAGCTCCTTATCGTAAGGCGTATTCCACTCCGTTTTGGGTTCGGGCAGATCGTTCAGCGTGATTTTGTACTTGTTCAGCCATTTCTGATAGGGCTGAGCGGCACAAATTTCGGATTTCAGTTCTTCGTCGGGAATGATGCGACCCTGCTCCATATCCACGACGAACATACGACCGGGTTGCAGACGACCTTTTGAAACCACTTTTGATTGATCGATGTCGAGTACCCCCGCTTCCGAAGACAGGATGACAGTATCGTCGTCGAGTACCCAGAAACGGCTCGGACGCAGACCATTCCGATCGAGCGTAGCACCGATGATTTTTCCGTCGGTAAACGAGATCGAGGCCGGACCATCCCAGGGCTCCATCAGAGCCGCGTGGTATTCGTAGAAGGCTTTCCGTTGCAGATCCATTTCCGTGTTGCCATCCCAGGCTTCGGGAATGAGCATCATCATCACGTGGGGCAACGAGCGACCCGCCAAATACAGTAACTCGATGGCGTTGTCGAGGCTCGCCGAATCGGACTGACCGGCTGGACAAAGAGCCTCGCGAATGATTTTCAGTTCCTCGTCGGAGAACACATCTGACTTGAACAGGGCCGAAGTAGCTTTGAACCAGCTTACATTTCCTTTAACCGTATTGATCTCACCGTTGTGAGCAATGAAACGGAAAGGCTGAGCCAGTTTCCACTCGGGGAAGGTATTGGTAGAGAATCGGCTGTGAACGATGGCAAAAGCCGAGGTCACCGATTCATTCTGTAAATCGAGGAAATAAGGCAGGGTTTGCATCGTTGTGAGCATCCCCTTATAAATGATGGTACGCGTCGAAAGCGACGAGAAATAGAACTTCTCATTCACTCCCCGTACGGCTTCGTTCACGACCCGCGTCACCAGTTGACGGAATACGTACAGCTTCCGTTCGAAATCTAGTTCACCCGTCAGGTGGGCCGGACGGCGAATGAACAACTGTTCCATCTGAGGCTCGGAGTTGCCGGAATCGGCTCCCTGAATGTCCGCATTGTTCACGGGAACGACGCGGTAGCCCAGAATTTCCAGGCCCAGTTCTAAGGCCTGACGATGAATAACTTCCTTGCATTCCTGACGTACGGCGGCATCTTTGGGGAAGAACGTCATTCCGACGCCGTAATCCCCGGCGGCGGGCAGACTAATGCCTTCCTTGGCACATACTTTCAGGAAAAACTCGTGGGGAATTTGCAGCAGAATGCCGGCTCCGTCACCGGAGTTCGGATCACATCCACAGGCACCCCGGTGATCCATGCGTTCCAGAATCTGGATGGCATCGCGGACGGTGCGGTGCGACTTGCGGCCTTTCATATTGGCAATGAAGCCAATGCCACAGGCATCGTGCTCAAATTCAGGGCGGTAGAGGCCCAGAGGTTGCTGGTTAGGCTGGTCAGACATATTCCTAACGGTTTGCTCGGTAAAAATTCAAAATTCGGTAATGCAATCAGATGGAAAATCTCAGAACAAAACCTGTATCAAGGGAGAAAAGGACCACAGATTTTAAACTGGTCTGCTAAGATACTACAAAAAATAATTGGTTAAAAATCGGATTAGCCATAGAATATTTGGAATCCTTAAGATTTAAAGAAATAATTAAATTTAGTGTTAACTTTTTTATATTCCTAATAAAAGACAATTAATCTTGAAAATTTAATAATTAGCTAACTAGGTTTCCATTTCGTTGATTCAGAAAAGAAAATTTTAAGAACCGTCTGTTGAAGGTTTCAAAAACCGTATATCACTTGTGTAAAATGAAAAAAAACCAGTTTTAAGGTTTTGTTAAGTTTCAAAATGAATTTTTAATAAAAAAAAGATGAAATCGTCTGGGAAATGCTAAAAAGGAAAACAAACAGGAAGCAAATGGCCTGGAATGACGAACAAAAGCGGTATTTATAAAAAACGCACGACTTTTAAGCCGTACGTTTCTTAAGAGAATAAATGAACAGGCTGATTATTTGAGCCGTTCTTCATCTTCGACACCGCCCGTTTTCTTCTTGGGCTGTTTTTTGCCGATGGATAGTTTCAACTGATCGAAATTCCAATCGCTGGTATACTCCATCACGCCTAGTTCCTGAGCTTGTATACTGCTCTCCGTAAAGACAAAATTTTTCAGTAAAGACTGCTCCAGTCCGGTAGCGACGAAAGCCGTCTGGGCGTTGGTTACTTTGACGTTCTTTACGTAGATATTTTTAGCGTAGGGAATTCCCTTTTCCGCCGGGGTTACTTTCTGAAGCATCGATTTCCAGTGAGCGGGGATCGCTTCGTAGGTATAGCCCGCGGGAAGCGTGGAGTAGCTATAGGCCGGATACCAGTTGAGGTTAAATTGGAAAGCCGTATTCAGCGAATCCATTTCCGTATTCTGGAAGTAAATGTCCTCAATGGTACCGCCGCGGGTCGTGGCTGACTTGATGCGTAGGCCGTTATCGGTGTGTTTGGCGTAGAGATCGGTTGCCAGTACGTGGCGGATGCCGCCGGAAGTTTCACTACCCAACGTGACCAGTCCGGCCCCGCGACGGGCAATGCACTTGCGGATGACCACGTATTCCGTAGGCTTATTTACCCGCAGACCGTCCCAGTCACGACCGGCCTTCAGGCAGAAATTATCATCGTTACAGTCAATGTCACAGTTTTCGATTAGTACCCAGGTCGAGGAATCCACGTCCACGCCGTCGGTACTCGGACCACTGCCATCTTCATTGTTTCGAATCACGACGCCGTCAACGGTTAGATGATCGGAATACAGCAATTGTACCGTCCAGAAACCCGCATTTTTGAAGGTAAGCCCTTTCAGTGTAATGTCGCTGGAATTTTGGACGAGGAACGTACGTACCCGTTTCACGTCGTAATCCACGATCCAGCGTAGGCCTTTGGTATCGTATTCCTTGCGGGTTTTCCAGTACAGATCCCAGTTGAATTTTCCCCGGGCATTCACTACGCCTTCACCCGTAACGGCCGCATTTTTGGCGTCCATCACATTGAACAAGGCGGCGGGCCACTTCATTTCAATCCCGGCCACGCGGGTATCGATGTCGGGGTAGTCCTCCAGCTTCTCACTGCCCAGAATCAGGACGTCTTTACTGATTTTTAAATGTACGTTGGATTTTACGAACAAAGCCCCCGTCACGTAGCTGCCTGGCTTGAACGTGACGATACCGCCGCCTTTCTGAGCACAGGCATCGATGGCTTTCTGAATGGCTTTGGTAGCGAGCGTTTTGCCGTCGGCTTTGGCTCCGTAGGCATTCACGCTAAATTCCTGGGAAGCGTCGGGGAAACGGCGGGCACCCGTCTTGGTAACCCAGTCCAGGTTTTGAGCTTTCGTATGCAGGCTCAACAGCAGAAAAAAGAGAAGCAAGTGTTTCGTCATAGTGTATTAGGTCGTGCGTTAGTAAAGAACCACGGCTGGTAATCCAATGACGAAAGAACCACATTTCTCTCAGAAACGAGGTTCCGGGCAGGAAGCTACAGGATAGTAAGGGGTCTAGAAAGGCTGATGCTCGATGCTTTGCGGATTGATACCGACGGCATACGTATGTCCTTCTTCGGCCAGAAACGTGTTCGCAAACACTTCACGGGCTTCGGGCAAGAGGTGGTCTACTTCCCGGTACCGCGAAGAAAAATGCCCTAACAGCAACTGGCCCACCTGGGCATCACGAGCAACCTGAGCCGCCTGTCGGGCCGTGGAATGGTTAGTCCGTACGGCTCGCTCAAGCAAATTGTCCGCGAATGTGGCCTCGTGGTACAGCAAATCGACTTCCTGTACGTACTGATACAGTTCGGGCAGATAAATAGTATCCGAACAAAACGCGTAGCTGCGGGGCGTAGGCGGCGGGGTGGTCAGATCTTCGAAACGGTATTTTACCTGACCATTTTCATCCAGTACGTCTTTTCCCTGTTTCAATTGAATTAGCTCGTTCGGATGAGCCTCGGGGGGCACCAGCCCGCGAATCAGATTCCGATCCCGGGGTTTTTCCCGGAAGATAAAACCGGTACAAGGAATGCGGTGCTGCAACGGAACGGTATCGACGGTCAGGTGCGGGTGATCCAGGATGCGTTCGACCTGGGTTGGATTGGTGGTGCGGAATTCCAGCGGATAGGTCAGTAACGTATTGGAGTATTTAAAATGCGTGGTAATGATTTCATCCAGACCGTGCGGACCGTAAATCACGAGCGGTTCCAGCCGTTGAGTCAGACTCATACTCGTCAGGAGTCCAAACAATCCAAAGTAATGGTCACCGTGTAAGTGGGAAATAAAAATGTGGTGCAGCTTACTCAGCCGCAGTTTATACCGCAGAATCTGTAGCTGTGTACCTTCGCCGCAATCCAGCAAAAAATGCTCATTGTCATACGTAATCCACTGAGCCGTAGGATTTCTTTGCAGGGTTGGCGTCGCGGAACCCGTACCTAAAATGGTGACTTGAAATTGCAAAGCTTTGTAAGGTTTGTGTTTACGTGGGAACGGAAAAGAATTATTCCTCATCCCAAAAAAAGCCAGCCCTTAGGCCAGCTTTTCATTAATATTCTTCGTCTTTGCTGGAAGAGCTGCCGCCTTCTTCGTCGGCACTTCCGCCGTAATCGTATTCATCGTCTTCTTCTTCGCGGAATTCGCCTTCGAGTTCGTTCATGAACACGGCATCCACGGCTTCTTCGACGGTCGGCAGAATCGTCAGATCCCGGATTTTGGCTTCATCCAAGCTTTCGATTAAGTCCTCATCCTTGCTCACTAGTACCAGCAGACCGCCGTCCCGCAGACACAGTTCGTTGGCTTTACGCAGTACCGAAAAACCATCTTGCTCGATCGTTTGTACCTTCTCCAGATCAAACACCATGTTCGTGTACCCTTCTTTCCAGAGGGAGGCTACGGACTTGGAAATGCCCTGGGAAACTTCCGTATCGATAGTCGCCGTATTCACGTCGATCAATACGTACTGCTGGCTTTTTTCTATTTTAAACTCCATACGTTTACAGTGGTCCTTTATGATTTTTAGTTTCGGTTGATAGTCTGTGCGGTGTTGTTTGTTGATAGTTGTTGGGGTCACTGATCAGCGGCTTCCCAAAGAGCTGGAACTATTTGACTGATCAAGACAGGCTAGGGTACAACCTTCTTGATAACAAAAAATTATTTTGTACAAACAACAACCAACTAGCTATTTCTCGCGGCCAGTAACGCATTCACATTAGCTTCAATACGAGCCAAAGCGTCGGGATCTGGAGTGGGAGCAAACGTGCGGCCCGTTACTTTTTCAAACAGCTCGATGTATCTATGCGATATTTCCTGCGTCCATTCTTCCGACATGGCGGGAACAGTCTGACCTTCTTTTCCCTGGAATCCATTAGCAATGAGCCACTCCCGCACAAACTCTTTGGAGAGTTGCCGCTGGGTTTCGC
Source organism: Siphonobacter sp. (assembly GCF_048595215.1). NCBI lineage: Bacteria > Pseudomonadati > Bacteroidota > Cytophagia > Cytophagales > Cytophagaceae > Siphonobacter > Siphonobacter sp. Next base: position 6,443 of record NZ_JBMDWJ010000044.1, on the reverse strand, counting down.
CCGCCGCCTGCCGTTCGGCGTATCCGTCGGCGTAAAAATAGCGGCTCGAATCGGGCGTATGAATCTCGTCGATCAGGTAAATCTCCGTACCACGCTTCCCGAATTCGTACTTCGTGTCAACCAGGATGAGTCCCTGATCGGCGGCCATTTGGGTGCCCCGCTCGAACAAAGCCAGTGTATACTGCTCCAGTTGCGTATATTCTTCTTCGGAAATCAATCCCTGCCGGAGGATTTCCTCGCGGGAAATATCCTCATCGTGTCCTTCGTGAGCCTTCGTCGTAGGTGTAATGATGGGTTGAGGCAGTCGGTCATTTTCCTTCAGTCCTTCGGGTAGGGTTACGCCGCAAAGCTCCCGTAATCCGGAACGATAGGTACGCCAGGCGTGACCTGCCAGATACCCTCGAACGACCATTTCAACGGGGTAAGCTTCACATTTCCAGCCGAAACTAACGTTAGGGTCGGGCACTTCCAGTAACCAGTTAGGAACCAGATCCGCCGTAGCCTGCAGGAAGTGAGCGGCAATCTGATTAAGCACCTGTCCTTTGTAAGGGATGGCACTGGGCAATATCACGTCAAATGCTGAAATACGGTCGGAGGCAATGGCCAGCATCGTATCGTCAAAAAAGTATACGTCACGAACCTTGCCGTGATACAGGCCGGTCTGACCGGGAAATTGAAATTCGGTACGGGAGATAGGCATGAACCTTTGTATAAGTTGCGGGTGGCAAAATTAACGAGCTTCCGTACAAATGCCAACTTCTGGCTTCAATGAGTACGCACAAGCGGAAAGACCGTCCGGATTTAAAGGCGAAGGGTTACCATTTTTCCTTCGTCTCTACCGTATTCTCGGCCCGGTGTGGGTGTTGCTGGAGGTACTGAATCTCCTGGTTGCGGGAAGATTCCAGCAGGCGTAAGGCCTGTTCTTCGGAAAGATTTACTTGATTCAAGGATTTTAAAATTTCTTCTTTGCGGGTGGAAGCCTGTACTTCGGCGGACTGGGGCGGCGGCGTACTGGCCGAAGTATTAGGCGGCGGAGGTGTCGTGGGCATATCAGGGCGGTCGATGTGCCGACGGCGAACAAATTCGTAATTAAAACGGGCCTGTTCGTTTTCGGAATTCCGCTCCAGGGCTCGCTGAAACTGTTCCTCGGCTCGTAGTGTATCGCCCGAAGAGCAGGCCAGGACCCCCAACTGATTAAGAGCAGCAGACGCAATCCAGGCATCGGATACGTGAATCAGCCGATTGTACTGCTGCAACGCCAAAGCCGTATCCTTTTGGGCAAAGGCCGCGTGAGCCATATTCAAAATGATGTACGGATCGGGTACGAGCTGCGTTCGCTCCAAATACTCGTAATATTGAATGGCCTGATCGTATTTTTTCTGACGATAGGCTTCTTCGGCCATGCGTTTAGCCTGATTTCGTTGGATAATCTGACTGGGCCAGCCCAAGGTGGTCAGCCAGATGGCAATTTTTAACCAGAAAATATTCATACACAAGCTCGACTCGGAGCGGATTACAAACGAAACGTACGCACCGTGATCAAAATATCCAGACTCAGTAATACCAGACCCAGAATAACGAAATAATAGTAGCGATTGGACGTAATGGCTATTTTCCGCTGGTCGATCAGCCGCCCGGCTACCTGCTGTATGCTTTGGGTCAGTTGGGGAAAATCGTTGCGTACGGTGGTGATTTCGTAATAGTCACCGCCGGTGGTCGCGGCCATTTTCTCCAGCGACTCGGATTGCAAATACGTACGTACAAAGGAACCGTCCTCGCCTTTAATGAATCCATTACCAAAGGGAATACGACTGCCTTCGCGGGTGCCAATGCCCAAGCAAAACAACTGAATACCCTGTCGGCGAATGGACCGGAGCGTTTTGGTAGCGACGCCGTTAAAATCTTCACCATCGCTGAGAAACACAATAACTTTCGAAGCATTAGCCCGCGTATGCTCGCCCGACTGTTTATCCAGGGCCATTTGCAGGGCCGGTTCGAAGGCGGTTCCCTGATCGGTCAGCATGCGGGTGTTGAGCGACTCGATAAAGACGGTCAGGGCGTTGCGGTCAAAAGTCAGCGGGCACTGTAGGTAGGTGCCCGAGGAAAAAACGATGAGACCGAAGCGATCGTTGGGAAACTGCGTAATGAGTCGATTCAGTTCAAACTTGATGCGTTGCAGGCGGGAAGGCTGAATGTCCGTCGCATCCATGGAGCTGGAGACATCGACTACGAGAAAAATATCCTTGCCCACGGCCTGCACATCCCGTTCGGGATCGCCGAAGGAAGGCTCCAGCAACCCGATGATCAGAGCACCCATGGCCGCCGAGCGAAGAAAAAACTTCAGGGCAACGGAGCGGGCAGAGGTATTCAGTCGGTGAGCATACCAAAAAGTTCGACCCAAATAGATGAGGTATAGAATACCGAATAAAGCAATGAAAATCAGCTCCGTTCGTCCCCAATCACGATTAAAAATCATACTGCTATCAACGGTGAAAACTGCAAAAAACGAATTTTTTTTCGAAAATACTTGTGTTTGGGGTTTTTAAGAGCCTATATTTGCGAACCGAAACGGAGAAGGAGAGGTGCCTGAGTGGCCGAAAGGAGCAGTTTGCTAAACTGTCGTACGCCTAAAGCGTACCGCGGGTTCGAATCCCGCCCTCTCCGCACAGTTTTGAATTTTTTCGGGGTGTAGCGTAGCCCGGTATCGCGTCTGCTTTGGGAGCAGAAGGCCGTCAGTTCGAATCTGGCCACCCCGACTACTAAATTGACCAGTGCCCGTTCTCAGAATTCTGTGAACCACGCTGAAACCGGCTGAGTCTGGTCCTATAGCTCAACCGGATAGAGCAACTGCCTTCTAAGCAGTAGGTTGCAGGTTCGAGTCCTGCTGGGATCACATTGGAAATCAGAGCCTTACGAATTTATTCGTAAGGCTTTTTTATTGCTGATCACCTACAAACTCACCTACATTGATTATTTTGAAGTTCCGGAATGTAAGTTTCATTTGATGATGCAGTAGGAAAGTGACTATCAAAATAAATTATGATTTTAGTTGTTGGACAATACCTCTAAGCTCTTTCCAATCCATGCTCAGTCGGCGATGTAGCATGCGGTGACAATTGGAACACACCAAAATCAAGTCACTCAACTTAGTTACATCACCGGGCCTCATTGAGCTTACAGGTTTGGTATGGTGGCATTCGATGAATCCAATCCCTAACTCTCCGTAAGTGGCCTGGAAGTCGAATTCACATACGCAGCAGATGAGCTTTCTCTTTTTAACTTCAATAGCTTTCTTCCTTTGGATTAGTGTAGGTTTTCGTTCTAGATGCTTATGAAATCGATACAAAACTCTTCCTTCCTGGACTTCTAGTTCTTCACTTTCATCATTTGGGGCGAAAATGTAAGGAGCTTCGGTTGTTGCGAGCTTGGAGATTGTATCTGCTATTTTTCTCAGTTCATCCTTCTTCTGGTAAAACTCAAAAAAGATCTCTTTATCTAATTGGCCGTAGCGGGCTAGCCCAGTACGAGTATCCGTTGGATCAATGCTCAGAAAGTTACCCAACTTCATATATACCCCATCTGGATTCCTAAACTTGTTATTTCGTTGATCCAGGGGTATTGTGGGAAGCTTATTTAAAAGATTACTCAAATCGATAACTGAGGGGTGCTTTGGCCCAAGCGACCTGTATTCCTGCCGGAAGTAAAGATCCAGTACTAAAATGAGTTCGTCTTTTTGCCAGCTAGGGTTTTTCATTTATATCTCTATGTTGCTTAGAAATGCTAGTTACTGGGTTTATAATCAAATAGCCATGGTAAGTGGATATAAGAGTCATATATGAATCCCTTAGTAAGATATTCCATAAACGTATACAAACTTAGGTAGTACCCCTCGCTTCTGATTAGGTCTATACGTAAATTTTACCAACGTCAATATAATTTCAAATTTTATCAATAGTTTTATAGCATTAACCCAACACTCCGTCAGGTGTCCGCATGAAGAAGTATATACCTAACCTTATCCCGGTTAAGCATCGGGTATTACCCGACTATTTTAAAGAAACCACTACGACGCCTGATGCCCAACAAAAAGCCTCTTATGGTTGGTGGTTTGTGTGTATCCCACTTTTTCTACTTGCCACTATAATATTCCCTTTTTATAGTAGAATTAAAATTTGGCTACATTGTATAGGTCTTTTACTAGCTATTCCGATTAATATATATATAATATCAATCCAAAGTGATGTGGCCGCCTAGGCTCTCTTTTAAGGCAGTCATAGATGCAGCATTGTTCATAAGTAATACTTTGCTACTAGTTATTCGAAGTAGTCGAACAATTGTAGAAATAGGTATATTGTAGAATAATCTTAAAATCTCATATATAAACAGTTAACAAAATAAGTAATTACAAGTGAGTATAATAAAGATAATATCTGATTATGAAAATTTAGTAAAAAAAGGAAATCTGAAATAGATATAAAGACTTAATTTCAAGAAAAGTTAAATAAAAGAAAGATCAAATTATAGACAAATTAGTGTTAGTAAAATTATTGAGTATAAATAAGTTATTGTTCTTATATATATTTAAATAAAATATTTAAAAGTTTTGTTGATAACTATTTTATAATAATGTTGATATAATAATTGATCACTTGAACTAAAATTAACTTTAAAAACCTCATGAAACTATTTGTAAAAAAATCTGTTCGTCATTTTCATGAAAACGACAAAGGAGTACACTTAGTAGATGTACTAAAATAAGCAAAAGGAAACAAATACTATGAAGCATTCTCTAAACTACTTAATGTAGATAATATAAAATCAGATTTTATAAAAATTAAAGGAGCAAGTGCCTTAGTAAAGGCCTTAGAAAAAATCAATAATGATTTTGTGAAATTTGATTTAAAAAGTGATATAAGTAATATGGAATTTTTTTATGGAGATGATAAAAAATTTTATAAAGCATTTAAAAATATAGATGAACTCATTGCTAAAGATGTTGTAAAGGATAAAGAGTTTATATGCACTCCTCAATACTCATCAAAGAATGATTTATTGAAAAGTTTATTTTCAATGCAATCTTTTGAAGCTGAATTGCTCGAAAAAGGACATAAAACTTTTGTAGAAAAATTACTTATAGATATTAAAAATATAATACCTGAAAATAAACATTCAAGCTTTTACAGAATTATCAAAAATGAAAAGAATGAATACTTTCTTAGAGCTATAGTTTCGGAAAGATATAATGATTATAATGATAATATAACAGTTCTATTAGGACTGATAGGGATAAGCAGACAGATGGAATTAAAGCAGGCTGAATTTGTAATACAAAAATTTGAGTATAATGAGCCATACGTTAGAATATATTTTGGAAAGGAGAAAGCAAAATTAATCTCTGGTGTAGGTAAAGTTAAATACGTAATTGAGGTATCAAATGATGAAATAAAAAGAGAATCTTTAAAGTTTGTTGGGGCTGTAAATATAATTTATGGTGAAGAAAATGGTGAAGAGAAACAGTTATATATAAAATCTAACCGAGTTAAACATAAATTATTATCTATAAGTCATGGATCAACACCGGAAACTGCTATAGCCAAATTAAAAGATCTTGATCAATATATTGAACAGGAGGATGATGTATACAAAACTATTGAAGATATTAGTAAAACTAAAAATTTAAATGGTATAAAACATTTAGTATATAGAAAGATTGAAAAATCGAAAAATCCTGGTATTGTAAGCAAAAGAAAGATTTTGTTGAATGAATTAAATAATGAAGTCGATACTATGTTCAAATTATTTGCTGCTTTAGGAAAAGTAGAGGAGTTAGTAGAAGATATCGACGGAAAGGAATTTCTTAGTTATCTGTATTATGATGCATTAATTTATAAAAAAATCAATAAAGATGATTACGAGGTTGACGAATAGAATTGAAGTATAGTTGTGTATTACTCAAAAATTGACCTTTCATATAATTAATATGAAAGGTCAATTTTATAAATTAAACCTTCAAATATTATCTCAATGAAAGGCTCAATCTGGAGAAAGTGGGATTTACACTTACATACTCCACTTACTAAGTTATCGGATAATTTTAAGCTTTTAGATGCAACAGACGTTGATTCAATTTGGCAAAAATACTGTGAAATGATTGAAGAATCAGACGTTTCAGTTTTTGGTATTACAGATTATTTCTGCTGCGAAAATTACTTTGATTTTATTAAAATATTTAAGAAGATATATCCTGAAACTAAAAAGGTCTTTTTTTTGAATATTGAATTTAGATTAGATACGGCTGTGAATAGAAGGGGGGAAGAAGTGAATCTTCATATTTTATTTGATAATATTGTTTCAAAAGAGAAAATTGATAGGTTTTTGACAAGTATCAAAATCAATAGTACTGATGAGTATGGTGTTACAGTTACATGCAAAGATATTAAACA
>NZ_JBMDWJ010000043.1:0-5979 GCF_048595215.1 Siphonobacter sp. | reverse complement strand
CCGATTTGTGTCTTTAGAATAATAAGCTGTATTACACAGCTTAACAAAGTTTATAAAACCAACCTAATAAACGTTATTCTGTGATAAAATGTGAATAAAACAAATCCTTGTTCCGCTTAATACTGAATTGCATTTGCTATTTCAATACTCAATACAAACGAAAAAAAAGAACTAAGACTTCTAATTTTGTTACCCGTTTTAAATAAAAGTACGACTCATTCCATGGAAGAATCACCTCAGCTGAACGCTCAATTATTTCAACAACTGTTGACGTATCGGATGCCTTATGGCAAACATAAAGGACAACTGCTCAGACAGTTGCCCATTTCATATCTCGAATGGTTTGCTCGAAAAGGCTTTCCAGAAGGAAAGTTAGGCCTATTGCTTCAGTCATTCTACGAAATTAAGCTCAACGGGCTGGAATACTTATTAAATGAAGCTGAGGCTTTTCGGCAATGATCAAATCTAACCGGGCTACGTACGCAGTATTACTGTTAATAACTATTAGTTTAGGTCTGATTGGCAGGCGTTTAGCATTTGTTCCATTGGCTGTAGGGGATGCACTGTGGGCTGTAGCCGTTTTCTGGGGCCTGCACCTGCTCACTCCGCAAGCCAAAACCTCGCGACTAGCCCTTTTGGCACTACTGATCAGTTATGCTATCGAATTCAGCCAGCTTTGGCAAGCATCCTGGCTGGTGAAACTCCGGTCGACGTTGCCGGGAAAGCTGTTGTTAGGTCAAGGTTTTCTGTACTCCGATTTGATTGCTTACACTGCGGGAATAGGTATAGCAGTACTCGTAAAACGCTATATATCTACCCCATTTATCAAACATGCGACCTGATGGAGAGTTTGTTAAATAATCTTAAACCTTCTGTCGAAATACGGGTTTCTCTCTAGGATTAAGACCTAGCCTATCTTTCTCAGCTTATATTTGCGAGTTTTTGTTCCCAGCCAACAACCATTGTGTACATTAATAGGCTCTATGCTATGACATTAAATTCTATTTTTAAGTACTGTCTTTTTCTCAGCTGCTTAGCGTTTTCAACCTCAGCTTTTAGTCAATTAAAGATCACTTTTCCTGTTGAACGTATTGTTTTTCAACGCAACAATGCCAACTCAGCCAATGTGACTGTTGCCGGTAGTTTCACGAACAATGCCGACCGGATTGAAGCTCGTTTCGTCGCTCGGAATGGTGGGAATACTACGAATTGGACGCCAGTATCGGCGGGCAGTGGTAACTTTCAGGGTACGGTTTCGGTATCCGGTGGTTGGTATAATGTGGAAGTTCGTGCCTTGTCAGGAGGTAACGTTCTGGAGAGCACTACGCTCGAACGCGTTGGGGTAGGAGAGGTATTTGTGATTGCTGGACAGTCGAACGCCCAGGGGCGTACGGAGCAAAATGATTCGCCTGCTCCACAAGATGATCGGATTAACGTAATTTCTAATTTTAGTAACAACGATTCAAACAGTCAGGATCCCGGTTCGGCTTTCCCAGTTTTCAGTAAAATGACACAAAATGGCTTGTATGCTCCCTATGGGCAAACAGCCTGGCATTGGGGATATTTAGGCGATTTGTTAACAGCACGACTAAATGTACCAGTCTTGTTCATCAACTCAGCTTACTCAGCTACCGGAGCCTACAACTGGGCCGAAAGTGCTCAAGGTAAAACAACTTTTTTCCCTTTTGCTGATACGACCCCTATGCCTGCGGGTATGCCGTATGCCAACTTACGAATCTCGTTACAGTACTATGCCAATCTGACGGGCGTACGCTCTGTTTTGTGGCATCAGGGCGAGTGGGATGGATTGAAAGGCACGGCGGCTCAAACGTATTACAACCAGATCAAGACCGTAATTGATAAATCAAGGTCTGATCTAGGGGGAAGAAACGTTTCCTGGATGATTGCCCGGGCGTCCCTATATCCTTCCGGAACAAATCAAGTTTCCAGTCGAGCCAGTGTGATTCAGGGACAAAACTTGGCTATTCAGCAGGGAGGAAATTGCTTTGCTGGGCCCGAAACGGATAATATTCAAAACCCCCGCGATCCTGCTGATTTATGGCACTTTTCCGGTCCTGAAAATCATAAAAAACATGCTCAGGCTTGGTTCGAAAGTATTGTAAACTCTAATTTTCTTTCCAGTTCGCAACCGCAGTCAGCAGCGGATATGCTACAAGTAACATTTGCCTGTCGAGCAAAAAATCAATTTAATCTGGGCATTGCCGGGCGATCTGGCCAATACTGGATTAGTAGTGATGGAAGTAATCAAACTGCTGGTACCATTGTCGGTCAATCCGGAAAAACCTATTATGCTCGCGTGAAGGATGGTTCCGGCAACTCCGCTTTTGCTCCGCCTTTTATTGTACCGAATGACATCGGTACGCCTTCTGTCGTAGCAAACAGTACAACCTTCTGCGTGGGTAGCCAAGTTACACTGACGGCCAACGGAGGCGGTAATAACTTTGTGTGGAGTAACGGACAAACCGGAAAATCGATTACGGTAAAGCAATCTGGTGCGTATTCGGTACGCATTAATGATGGCAATGGATGTGAATCGCCTACGTCAGCCGCCGTGCAAATTACGCAGACCGAACCCGGACCAGGTCCGGCTCTTACGTCTTCTACCAAAGTCATTTGCCCGGGTTCTGCGGTTACGCTTAGTGCTCCCGCCGGGAAGAATTACGTATGGAGTACGGGTGAAACGGGGACGTCGATCAGCGTAAAAACGGCTGGTTCATACACGGCGAAAGAAAAAGACCCCGCTACGGGTTGTGAATCGCTTAGTTCTTCGGCAGTAGCCTTAACGATGGGTACTACACCCACAGCTCCAACGATTGCTACCTCCGATAAAATCAAAGACATTTGTCCGGGTACGGAAGTGACACTGGCTGCTAGCAACGGAATGAATTACCGCTGGAATACGGGCCAAGCCAATACGGCTAGTTTAAAGGTCACGCAGGGGGGAAGCTATACGGCTCAGACCGTCGATAACGATGGTTGCGTGTCGCCCGCTTCGAATGCCATTGTCGTATCGTATTCTCCTAAACCAGATAAACCGAATATTGCTGCTTCAGGAGCAACCGCCTTCTGCGACGGAAAAAATGTAACGCTTACGGCTAGTCAGGGCAATTCGTATGTTTGGTCGAATCAGTCGGATAGCCGGGCTATTACGGTTAGCGAATCCGGTGAATTTACGGTTTATACCGTTAATGCAAACGGTTGCCGTTCGGATGCTTCCGACAAAGTAGTAGTAACCGTACACCCCTTACCCGCGAAACCTACGGTAGTGGCTCAGGGCCCAACGGCGATCTGTTCGGGTGCGGCCGTTACGCTGGCGTCTTCGGTCACGGCAGCGTCGTATCAGTGGAGTAATGGAGCCTCCGGTGCTTCGATTCAAACCACGCAGGCCGGTACGTACAGCGTGACCGTGAAAGATGCGTTTGGTTGTGGATCGGCATCTTCTGACCCCATCACGGTAACGGTGAATCCCCGTCCGGAAAAACCAACGATTACCGTAGTGGGTTCGACGACCTTCTGTGAGGATAAGAGTGTAACGCTACAAGCCGTTTCCTCAGAAGCAGGCGTGGTGTGGAATACGGGTGAAACGGCTCAATCGCTGGTCATTTCAAAAGCTGGTTCTTTCTCAGTACAAGCGAAAAATACGTTCAACTGTCTGTCCACCACCTCGGATGCGGTTACGACTAGCGTGCGTCCGCTACCTGCCGCTCCAACCATTACGGCTTCAGGAGCCCTGGAATTCTGCGAAGGTGGTACCGTTACGCTGACTTCTAATAACAATAGCTTGAAGCATACCTGGATAGGTACTAGCGATGCTGGTAATCGTGTTACGGTTCAACAGTCGGGTAACTACACCGCTCAGGTGACGGATAATATTGGTTGTACGTCGCCCGTGTCCAATGTGCTGACTGTAAAAGTAAATCCGTTACCGACAGAACCGACCATTACCAAAGTAGGTACGTATAAGTTACAGGCCGGTGGTACGGGTAAGAACTTCTACTGGAGACGCGGGACAGATTCACTGACCACCGACGAGGCCGTCATTAAAGCTACGGCTACAGGTACTTATTCCGTGCGTTCAGAGTTAGTGTATACCCTGTCTTCGGGTAGAACGCTCTCCTGTTATTCCGCTAAGAACAGTACGCTCAATTTTGTGCTGGATCCATTAAGCCAGGACATCAGTATTTATCCTAATCCCTCGACGAATGGTCGCGTAACGCTGGAGACGTTAAAAGGCCTGAAAAATGTAACCGTACGTTTGTTCACGCCGACGGGTCACCAGATTCTGGAGAAAAAAATAGGGTCCCTGGATGATACGCAAACCATCGAAATTCAGGACAATTCGGGCTTACTTATTCTGGTGATCGACGCGGATGGCTTCCATACCAGCCGACGAATTATGGTAAACGGTCTTTAAATGAATCCACAAAGTCTGTTTATTTAAATCAGATAGGTAACAAAAGGGCCCCGTAAACGAACGGGGCCCTTTTGTATTGGAGTAGGACTAGGCCCACTACTGCCAGAGTCTGGTATGTTTATGATAGTTTTTATAGGAACCCTTAAGTAAAAAAGTAACTCTACGGCCCGCATTCGTTGTCAACCAGTCCAGAGAGAACGGAGGTTCATGAAAGCAGGCGGTTGCGTCTGCCTGCCTGATGCGTTGAGCCGCCGCCTGTAAGGCTTTCACATAAGGTTTGTAGACCAGGGCAATAACTTCTTTCCTGAGCCGGTACTCTTCATTGGTTAGACGAAAGGTTTCATCCTGGCAGTAACGAAAGTCGTGGAAATGGTAAAACACAAGGGGACTGGATACGGAAGAGTCCTGTACCCAGACCTGATCGTTCGACTCAAGGTAATCATACCGCGTGTTGTTCCAAGGAGCCACTCCGCCCCCCAGATGCCTGAGCACGTGCACGCCTTCAAAACGGGTGGTCCAGTCATCGAGGTACTTCTGATCACCAAACTTGCCGTCTTCAAAGCGGTTGTAACACCAGTCCAGACAAGCGTCCTTCCACCAGTTGAGCACGTGAAGCCCTGCCGGGGTACGTTTGAACGTCATGAATTGCACGCAATACGTGCCGCACAATACCGATTGATCATATTCGGGACTATAGCGATGTTCAGTGATGAGTACGGAAGCTTTACCCATTTCCCGAATCAGTATATCCGGATCCGAAAAGAAGAGCAGGTCGGCATCTAGGTAGGTACACGCCTCCAGGTGATAGGTATGTAAACAATAAGAAATCAGCGAGGGTGTACACGTCCAGCAGTACTCACCGTGAGTACGGTTGCCCTTGACAGCCAGAAGTTCTTCATTCTCAAAATCAGCCAGGTTAATCAGGGTGGCGTGTGGAAGGGATAAGGCCTCAAGTACCTGCTGACCATGCGAATCGAACGGAACTATATAGAGGTGAAAGCTGGAGCAATGTTCCTCTAAAGACGTATACAGAGCCAGTCCCCGAGAGAGGTAGGCAGAATCAAATAGCGTACAGAAGTAAAGCATTAGGGGATTAGGGTACTAGTTAAAGGGCAATAGTTCGTATAGTGAGAGCAGAGATGAACGGGGTATTTCACGTTGAAGTACTTGGGCGGTCAGAGCCAATAATTAGAACGTGTAATCAAACTTTTCATCACAACATGAAAAGGGAAGACTTAAGCTTTTTAAACAGGAATCGCAACCAGATGATGATGCCATAGTTTTCCAGAATGAACTGAGCCTTTCTCTTTTCAAAGCGGATATCTTTTTGCAATGAAGAAATACCCCTGTGATTAAAGGTAGCAATGACATAATCCCTGAATTCAAAACGGTAGGTAGGGTCCTTCCAGCACCACATGTTCAGGATATGATCAGCAGAAATCGGGTACATCAGATCATAGCGGTATTTCTGAAAGATCGAAGCGGGATAAATTATAGCCTGGTGATTAATCCCCGTCTTGGCGTGGCGATAGGCGGAAAGCTTA
>NZ_JBMDWJ010000042.1:0-18518 GCF_048595215.1 Siphonobacter sp. | reverse complement strand
ACGATATGATTAAAAAAGCGATTATTCCAGCGGCCGGTTTTGGTACGCGATTTCTGCCCGCCACTAAGGCTCAGCCCAAAGAAATGTTGCCCATTATCGATACGCCGACCATCCAGTACGTCGTACAGGAAGCCGTTGATTCGGGCATTGAAGATATTCTGATCATCTCGGGGAAAGGCAAACGTTCGATTGAAGATCACTTCGACCGGAACTTTGAACTCGAAACCCGACTGGCTGAGAAGGAAGACGAAATGCTGCACGAATTACGTCGGCTTTCGGATATGGCCAATATCCACTTTGTTCGCCAGAAAGAACTCAACGGCCTCGGGGATGCCATTTACTACGCCCGTCACCACGTGGGGAATGAACCATTTGCCGTCCTGCTCGGCGATACCATCATGGACTCGGTTATTCCCGTTACGCAGCAGTTGATGGATACCTTCGAAACCTACCGCTGTTCGGTTATTGCCGTAGAAACGGTTCCTACTGACAAGGTGAACCGCTATGGTATTGTGGGTGGGAAAGAACTGAGCGATTCGATCATGCAGCTGGAAACGCTGGTAGAAAAACCCGCCTTGGGTCAGGCTCCGTCGAATCTGGCCATTGCGGGACGGTACATTCTGACGCCCGAGATTTTCCGCATGATTGAGCAAACGCCCAAGGGCAAAGGTGGCGAAATTCAGCTAACGGATGCCATGTTACTGCTCCTCTCGCGGGAAAATGTGTACAGCCACCGCATTGAAGGCAAACGTCACGACATTGGCAACAAACTCGACTTCCTGAAAACCACGGTTGAATTTGCCCTGAAACGGAAAGAGTTTGAAAAACCATTCTTGGCATTTCTGAAAGAAATGGTTCAGCAATACGAACAGTAATTAGTTGTTAGTTACTGGCTGGTAGTTGATGGTTGGTATATTTTAAAAGAGCAGGCGGCGTGCCTGCTCTTTCCTTTTTTTGAAGCAACTTAGGGAGCGTTGAATCGGGCATTGGGTAGAAAAATCAGCCGGGATTCTTTCGCTACATCAATTTGGCTGGCTGCTGCCGTACTATTCAGCCGAACCACGTGCGGAGAGATGATGTACGCTTTTTGCAGGGGAACGGGTGGCTTCCCGCAACTCCAGGTATTGTCCTCCTCCCAAGGTCCTGATTGCCGACTGGTATTACCCCCATCGTTGCGTGGACTCAGGGTTTTCGTGAACGTATAAGTACACATCCGGCTGCCCGAGGCGTGGCTAAATTCCAGCATGTAGTACCCCGCCGTACTGGGACTAAATTCCTTCCCCTGCCAGACAATACTTCCGTTCGACTGTTTCCAGAAATGAATGACGTTGAAGCTACTATTCCCCTGAAGTACCACCGGATTTCCGGGGCAAAGCTCGGTAACGTTATACGGCTTGATGTAATAACCCAGGCCGTTGATATTCTGGTCCATCCAGTTGAAACGAGCCGTAATGAAGTTTTTACGATCCTGGATTTCAGCGTTCAGATTCTGGCCCATATTCCAGCGGATGGCGTTACGGGCGTGAGCTTCCTGAAAAATGTTCTGTAGCGAATCAATCATCGACATGACGCGAGCCGTAGCAAAAGCCCCCTGCCGGATATTCGTCCAGCGTCGCTGGGACGTTTGGACAAACAGCGTATCCTGCATCAGGTACGACCACCAGAAGGGCATGATCTGATCGCTCGGCGTACAGCCCAGGTTCATTTCAAAAGCCCAGCCCTGCGGTACGTTTCCATCGCAAAAACCCCGTCCGTAGGCCAGATCCAGATCCCACATGGGCCCCATATTCAACTTGCCGCCCTTACTATCCCGGTCCTTATAGAAGTATGTACTTTTCGTATAACCATCGGAATTTTTACTCAGCTCCGTCATCAGAAAATAATCGGCGAACGAAGGTACGTCGGCTATGGAGGCATAGCCCGTCTGCGGATTGAAGTTCTTCGCGTGAAGCAGGTTTTCGAACTGGGTCACGTAATTCTGAATGTAATCCCGTTGAACGGTCTGGAGATTTTTCGTTTTGGGATAATGAATCTCAAAGATGGCCCGCCCGTCGTTGCGGCACTCGGCTCCGAAGGCCGAACCCCAGCGATGATTCCCATCCGGAGCATCGACTTTCAGGATGTATCCACCGGTCAGTTTATCGCCCGATACGTCGTCGTCTTTCAGGCTGGAAATGGGGATGCGGTCTTTGCCCCGTTTCACATTTTCACCCAGTACGTACAAGCCGTGGTACGAACCATTGAGAACCACTTCTACGTACTGACTCCGGCTGGCGTAGCGACCAATCTGGTTGGAAAGTTTATAGCCCAGTACATTCGTGATGAATGAATTGTCATACGCCGAAGCGTACAGAATCCAGTCGTGTTCGGCGGGCATCCCCATCAGCGACACATCCTTTTCGGACCCGTCGGCTTCCTGCGTTTCAAAACCGAACGATTTCTTGGGGGCGGCCTGCGAGTTGGCACCCCGTACCTCGATACCAATCGACCCATTGTAATCGTACTGCGTATCGGTCAGAGCATTTCGCAAGCCCGGCCCCCGATAAATGATTTTCATCGTGGCCGGTATCTTCGGCTCATCCGGAATCCCCTGCCCATCCTTCGTATCAATCACTAAAATGGGTAGATTGGAAGAAGTAAAATTCACTTGGGCAGACAGGGTCTTACTAACTAGAAACAAGGAAAAGGCCAGGCCGATAAAAGCCCAGACAGCAGGTAACGTTTTTTTCATATTGGCTGAAAGTTAGAACCATTTAAAACTACACTAATTATCTAACTATTAATCATTTATCCAATAAAAATATTATACGTCTTTCCCCAAAATAGCCCTATACGTTCTACCGTTCCTACCGAACCACTGGCAGAGCCTCCCAAATCTTTGTATGTTTACTTTCTCACTTCATTTTTCTCATTGTATGAAAAGATGCTTACTGCTGGGATTATTGTTGAGTCTGTACTTACCAGGCTGGACACAATCCAAGAGCAAACCCCCAATTACCTGGAAAGATGTTACGAACTGGAAAGCCATTTCGCCCTTCGGTGGAACGCAGCTCTCGCCGGATGGACAATGGATGGCCTATGTTTTGTCGTCCGTAGCGGAGGGCGATGCCGAACTGGTCCTGCAAAAAACGACCGACAGCACCCAGTACCGTTATCCCATCGGAGCCACCACCTTCGTTCCGATGAATTACTCGGATGATTCCCGCTTCTTTGCGTTTAAGGTTTTCCCTAATGCCAAGGAAAAAAAGGCAGCCAGTAAAACGCCCGGCAAACCCCTGCCAGAGAAGGTATTTCTGATTGAATTAGCGAACCGGAAGAAAACGGAATTTGAACGCGTCAGCTCGTTTGCATTTAATGGAGAAAAAGCCTCGCATCTGGCCTTGTTGCTGAGTCCGGCTACGCCCGCTATGGCTCCCACCGCACCCAAAGGACGCGATTTGCTGTTGTACGAACTGACCAGCGGCAAAACGCAGAATATCGGTAACGTCGCCGATATGAGCTTTAATAAAAAAGGAGACTGGCTGGCCCTAACCATTGATGCGAACGAAAAAGCTGGTAACGGTTTGCATCTGCGGAACATGACGACGGGTCTGACTTCCATCATCGACAATGACAAAGCCCGCTACCAGTCACTCACCTGGACGGAAAAAGGCGACGGTCTGGCCGCTCTGAAAGGTATCCAGAATGACAAATACAAAACGGATGTACTGAGCGTACTGGGCGTGAAACTCCGCGGCACGGCCCCTGAACTGACGGTGTACGATCCGGGCAAGGACAGCTTGAATTTTCCCAAGAAGATGAAAATCAGTCCGAACCGTCGTCCCACCTGGACGGAAGACCTGAGCCGTCTGCTCTTCGGTATTCAGAAAGAAGATCTGGCGAAGAAAGAAGCGGAAGCTAAGGAGGCCAAGAAAGATAGTGTACAGAAGCCCAAACCTTCACCCGTGAGCGAAGCCGAGAAGCTGGCTAAAATCAAAGCCGATACGACGATCAAATCAATCGAAGATTTGCAAAAAGCCCTGGCGAAAGTCAAAACCGATTCGGCCCGCGTAGCCCAACGGGGTGGTACCGTACCCAGCCAAGGCAAAGACGACATCGACAAGCCCGAAGTAACCATCTGGAACTGGCAGGATAAACGTCTGCAATCGCGGCAACAGGTAACGGAAATGCAGGACAAGCAATTCAGTTTTCTGGCGATGTACGACGGGAAGAAATTCATTCGCCTCACGGATAGTACGCTCAAGAACGTTCGTCCCGCCGCGAAGGATTTGTACGCCATCGGATTGGAAGATCAAACCTATGAATTGGAGACCAGTCTGGACGGACAGAATTACGCCGATATTTACGTAGTGGATCTGAAAACGGGTACCAAAACCAAGGTACTCGAAAAGCTCTACCTACCTAGCTACGCCAGTTCGCCGATGACTTCCGAAGACGGAACGAAATTCACGTATGCCAAAGACGGTCATTTCTACGTATACGACATTGCGTCGAAGACCAGTCTGAACCTGACCGAAAAGCTCCCCACCAGCTTTGTCGATGTCGAGGACGATCATAACCAGAAGAAGCCTATGGTACCCATGCTGGGCTGGTCTACGGACTCGAAGTACGTGCTGTTGCGGGATGTCTGGGACATCTGGAAAGTTTCCGTAGATGGCAAGGAAGCGGTAAACCTGACAAAAAACGGACGAAAAGAAAAGATTCACTACACGACCCGTTACAAGCTTGATCCCGAAGAAAAGGGTATCAATCTTAAACAACCCCTGTACGTGCGGATGTACGGTGAGTTTACGAAGAAATCGGGCATTGGCCGCATTGAGGTAGATAAGAAAGGAAACCTGGTTACGGGCGTAAAACCCCTGCTGTGGGAAGACGCCAGTGTCAGTAACCTGAGTAAGGCGAAAAAGGCGAACGTCTACGTGTTCAGCCGCGAAACCTTTACCAAGCCTACGGATTATTTCGTATCCACTTCACCGGAACTGGCCAACGGCAAGCAGGTAACTAAGAACACGCCAGAATTTGAAAAGTATGCCTGGAGTTCCGGTGTACGTCTAGTAGACTACGTTTCCGACAAAGGAGACACCTTACAGGGAGCCTTGTTCCTGCCGGCGGGTTACGAAACAGGTAAGAAATATCCGACGATTGTGTATTACTACGAAAAGTTGTCGCAAACGCTGCACGCGTATACCAATCCGGGTTACAGTGGAACGGGCTGGAACCCTAGCGTGTATACTTCGAATGGCTACGCGGTTTTCATTCCGGATATTGTTTACAAAATGAATGATCCGGGTATGTCGGCCGTGTGGTGTGTCCTGCCTGCGGTTAAGGCCGCTCTAAAAACGGGCGTCATTGATGAAACGAAAATGGGGATTCACGGCCACTCCTGGGGTGGGTACCAAACCAGCTTCCTGATTACCCAGACCAACCTGTTCAAGGCGGCAGCGGCGGGTGCTCCACTGACCGACATGGTTTCCATGTATAACCTGATTTACAAGAACTCAGGTACCAGCAACGGTCAGATTTTCGAAGGTTCGCAGGGCCGACTCGTAGCTCCTTGGGAGAACTGGGATGCGTACTACCGCAACTCCCCCCTGCACCACGTCAAGAACATTCAGACGCCCTTACTGATGCTGCATAATGATGCGGACGGTGCCGTTGATTTTACGCAGGGGATTGAGTATTATACGGCCTTACGCCGACTGAAAAAACCCGTCGTATTGTTTCAATACAAGGGAGAAAATCACGGACTGGCGAAATTGCCTAACCGCAAGGATTACGCAACCCGGATGATGGAATTTTTTGATTACCATCTCAAGAATAAACCCGCTCCGGATTGGTGGAGTAAGGGAATTGAACGCTCTCAGCTCGAGGAGCATTTAGAGAAAAGAATCCTTTTTAATGAGTAATTAAACTCATCATACCTTAAAAGCCGTCATAGTGTGACGGCTTTTTTATTATATTTTATACTGGCATAGTTATTTACTCAATTAATATACGTCAATAAAATTTAAACCTTTTCTAAGGTTTGTAAGTTATTTGTTTACTTTTACCCTTAATTAACAGGCGTTAATTTGTCCATTAACTACCTGCCTTATACGTTTTCAGTCGCCTCGAATCTATTTCCAGTGAGTATCCGTCCATCGTTTGTAAACTTAGTGACCGCTATGACCAATTTTACAACACCCACAACCGCCCACTTTTCTCAACGGTACAGCCGCTAACGGCTTCCCAACGTCCTGTGATTGCCTGACCTCCTCTTAAAGGGTGGTGTGCAATCAATGTGCTTCTCTCTCCTACCAACTTTCGTAGGAGCCAATGGTATATACACTTTCCCGAACGTCCAGGCGATCGAGAAGCGTATAGGCGTGTTTCTGATTACCTAAGCTTCAACAATCCAACTTTCAATTATGCAAATTTCTACTTCGCAATCAGCGACTTGTAGTAGGCCTCTACTGGCCCTCTTTTTGTCGCTTGTACTGGGGCTACTCTTGCCTTCTGTTACGTATGCTCAGGAAGGTTCGCTTTGTTACAAACCCATTGTAGGAGCTGGCGTTACGGCTACACCCATCGGTGGCTCGGTAGCAAGCCTTGGGTTCACGACGGGAAATACGCCGGATAAACTAGCTAATGGCAACCTCAATGATTACGCTGAAATTTCCAATATCGTAACCCTACTGGGAAATGGCGGTGTAAGTGTAAAAAATAGCTCTATAACCTACCCTGCTGGCTGGCACGCCGGATTTGTAGTAGAATTAGGCGGTTCGGGGCTACTCAATGCGGATGTACTGAATGGGTTTGTCATTCAAACCGACGATGGTAATTCCGCGACGGCTCCGGAAACCTTTACCATTAGCAATGGTGTAGGAGTAACCGTCGTTTCGGGTAGTTCCACGGGGCGGGTGTACTTGAATTTCAAAACCACCCGTCCCTTCAATGAAGTTCGTTTGTACAAGCCCCAAACGCTAAATGTTTCCCTGGCTTCCTCACTACGGCTTTACTACGCAACTGCTTTTGATCCAAGCTGTGGCTTCAAGGAAAATAACAATATTTGCTTCGATCAGATTGCGGGAAATCAGACGGTGGTTAACTACTCCAACGGACTGGCAAGTGCTCTTTCTGGGTTGGCTAATCCACAGAATATCATTGATGGTAACAAAAATACAGCCGCTTCCTGGACGCTGACCGCGGGTACTGGGGTGCTGTCGAATTCACCCTTTGTGGGCGTAAACAGCCTGCAACAGGTATACCCAGCGGGCAGTAAAGCCGGATTTGTTATTCAGGTCAGCAATGGCGGTCTCTTGAGTACCGATGTACTCAATAGCCTGGGTATACGAACGTACTTGCACGGTCAGCTACAGGACGATGTAGATTTGAGCAGTGGTACGGGCATCTTAGGTTTGAGTCTGATCTCTGGCAGTAACACGACTCCGGCTCAGGAAGTAGCCATTACGACGACGAAGCCTTATAATGAAATACGGCTGGTACAGCGGAATGGCATTTCAGCGAGTGTACTAAGTGCTCCCTTGTTAATTTATTATGCTTTTGAAAGCGGCTCCGCCTGTGCCGAATGTCGCTCGCTGCTAGTGAGCACGGCTACGCAAAACCGATTCAAGGGAGCCATTGCTTCCTCCGATGACATCAGTAATGAAGGAAGGGTAGTTGACGGGGATACGACTAATTACGCAACGTATTCTTTTCCCTTGGTTAGTGTGGGAGGTTCGGCTCAGGTGACCGTACGAAACAATGCCACTACGGCTAATACGGACACCATTCCCCGGTATTCATTCGCAGGATTTACCATCGAGCGAGTCGATGGCTTGCTCAATCTTGGTTTACTGAATAATATCGTCATTACTACCTTTAATGGTACCACTCAGCAGGAAAGCCGCACGGCTGGAGGTTTACTCGGACTGAGCCTGATTAATGGTCGTAATGGATTAGCTACCGTCGGTTTTAAAACGGCTCTTCCGTATAACCGTATCCGTATTACCATCAATACCCCAGTAGGAATTAATCTCGGCGGCAGCCTCAGAATTTACTACGCCCTGGCTTCCCTGGATGATGATAATGATGGCGTACCCAATTGCTTTGAAGTCTGTCCTGCGGGAAATGACGCTCTGGATTCCGACGGCGACGGTATACCGGACTGCGTCGATGGCTGTAATCAGGTGAACAATAAATCACCCTTTGCCGATACGGATTCCGATGGCATTCTCAACGCTTGCGACATAGACAGTGACAACGATGGCATTCCGGATACAGTAGAGGGCATTGATGTCGATACGGACGGCGATGGCATTCCTAACTATCTGGATCTGGACAGTGATAACGATGGCATTCTGGATCTGTACGAATCGGGCGTTGCCGTAGGAAATAATGATGCGAACCAGAATGGCGTACTCGACTCCGCTAACCCCGTTTCTACCAATACCCCGCGTGATACGGATGGCGATGGCATCCCTGATTTCCTCGATCTGGATAGCGACAACGATGGCATTACGGACCTTCGGGAAAGTGGGCTTACGGGCTATACGGACGCTAATAACGATGGTGTCGTGGATGGTCCCGATGCCGATCAGGATGGTATTCAGGACAGCGTAGATACCAATGATTCGGCCTTCGGTTCACCCAATATGCCACTCCCTAAAGATACCGATGGCGATACCATTACGGATCAGCGGGATCTGGATAGTGATAATGACAGCATTACCGACCTAGTCGAGAGTGGTAAGACGGGACTAACGGATGCCAACAACGACGGTGTAGTGGATGGTCCGGATGCCGACGGCGATGGAATTCGGGATAGTGCCGATTCCGACGACGCAGTATTCGGCTCACCCGGCATTACGCCACCCAAGGATACGGACGGCGATACGAAACCCGATTACGTAGACCTCGATAGTGATCAGGACAGCGTTTCTGATTTGGTTGAAAGTGGTAATCCTGGTCTGGTCGATGGCAACAATGACGGGGTCGTAGACGGTCCGGATGCGGATGGCGATGGTATTCAGGATAGTGCGGATAACAATGACGGTGTCTTTGGATCACCTGGAATCACTCCTCCCCGTGATACCGATGGCGATAATATTCCGGACTATAACGACCTGGATAGCGATGGCGATGGTACGAATGACATCATCGAGAATGGCAAAGGTTCAACCGATACCAATAACGATGGTAAAGTAGACGGACCAGTCGATACCAATGATAATGATGGTATTGCCGACGTAGTAGACAACAAACCCAACGAATTTGGGGGTCTGAGTAATGCGGCTCCCGATCTAGGGGTTACAGTGGTCATTCTGCCCTCTATCGTGACAGGAAATACAGCCATCACGGTTCGGACTACGGTGGTAGAGTTAGCGGGGAATCCTTCTACGGGTTCCATTACACTCAACATCCGACGCTCCACCAACTGGACCATTGGAATTACTCCCGGTACCGTAGTTAGCGGCTGGACGTATCAGGGAATTTCGGGTGTAAACCACGTATTCACGTCCACAACCAGCATTCCCGCCAATGGCTCTTCACGACTGAACATTCCCGCAAACTTTGTTCCGGCAGGGAATAGTGGTGTATACGTCTTTACGGCTTCCGTGGCCGCAAATTCTGGCGGAGAAACGAATAGTATCAACAACTCCGATCAGGAAACGATTACGTTCAATCCCTAAAAGATGATTCACTTTTAAACTGACAATCATGAAAAATATCATAGCTTTTGTATTGCTTTTAGTATCCTTTCAGGTATTTGCTCAGGATCCTGATGTGGGTGGGACTACCATTATTGGAACCGTAGGTGATGGCTCGGCTCCCTTCCAAAACGGGGAAAGCATCTCGTTTTCCATTGATGCCGGTAATGCTGGAGCCGCCCCTATGATCTGGCCTAATCCGTCTAATCTGCCTTTCGAGGTAAATATTACCGTGACTCACTTTGCGAATCCACAAGTGATCGTTTCCGGTGAAAGCAATGCCAATTACTTTGGTACACCAACGATTACGTTACTGGATGCCGCAACGCAGACGTACTTTATTACCATCTCTCAGAACCTGACGATTCCGGCCAGTTCGTATACGGTATTCACCATTACGGGTACGGCTTCGGGAAGCGTAGGTAGCATCGTTGGCTATCAGGCAAACGGAGATCCCGGTGGATATACGGGTACCAATGTCGGAACGGATAACCCCAGTTCAAGTGGCACGATCAATGAAGCACCCACGCCCGTTTCCTTAATCTCCTTCACGGCAAAAGGCGTAGGTAACGCGGCCCAGCTTGACTGGGCAACGGCTCAGGAGAAGAACAATGCCCTCTTTGAAGTGCAGTATTCGACGAATGGTCAGGATTTTGAAGCCGTAGGTTCGGTGGCGGGCAAAGGTACGACTACGGTTCGTCAGGCGTACTCCTTCGTTCATCCGGGTTTGAACCCGGCCTTAACGCACTACTATCGCCTTAAGCAGATCGATACAGATGGTAGCTTCGCCTTGAGTCAGGTTCGTTCGGTCAAACTGGATCAGTACGTAGGAATCCAGCTCAAGGCTAGTACGGATCCCGCCCGTAACGTACGCGTATTAGTCGATTACGGTGACGAACAACTTTCCAATCTGGCTACGATTCACCTGATGGATTTATCAGGCCGTACCTTAAGCTCGAAGCAAATCGAGCTGGAGAAAGGATTTAATCGCGTAAACTTCTCCGCTTCTTCGTTAAGCTCAGGTTTATACTTGATTCGTTTAGAAAATGCTTCACAACCTGCTGCGGTAAAGGTGGCATTGCCTTAACGTTAAGCATTCCATAACTAAAGGCCAGCAGAGAACTGCTGGCCTTTTTAGTTAAAGGAATGCTACCTAAGAAACCGCACAAACACGTTTCTTTTACCAGGAACATAATTGGGTATCTGACCATATAAATTCAGATTCGGTAAACAATCCCACCAACACAACAACGAATACAACACTACCGGAACGAAATCAGTCGGTGAAAGTAGCTCTGCCTTAGCAGGACCTACGCTTATAAAAAAAGCCGCCCCGGTCATTCGGGGTGGCTTTTTTTATTCCGTTTTCTGGAAATTTTACGTGTAATTCCCTGCGGGATGTATCTTTCTTCTCTAAACCTCTTGACCAATGAAAACCGTAGGCATAACGCTGGGATTCGCTCTGCTGAGCTTGGGCGTATGGGCTCAACAAGCCTTTTCTCACGGAAAACTAAAAGTAGCCCCTAATCAACGGTACCTGGTTCACACCGACGGTACTCCCTTTTTCTGGCTGGGGGATACGGCTTGGGAATTGTTTCACCGGTTGAATCGGGAAGAAGCCGATCGCTATCTCAAACGCCGGGCCGAGCAGGGATTCACCGTAGTACAAGCCGTAGCCCTGGCCGAGCTGGATGGCTTACATACGCCGAATGCTCTGGGCGAAAAACCCCTTCGCAACAACGATCCCACCCAACCCAATGAGGCCTATTTTGAGCACGTTGATTACGTGATTCAAAAGGCGGCTTCGTACGGAATCGTCATTGCTCTGTTACCAACCTGGGGTGATAAACTGAACAAAGCCTGGGGGAAAGGCCCCGAAATTTTCACGACTGAAAACGCCCGTACCTTCGGCCAATGGCTGGGAAACCGGTACAAAAATCAGGCAAATGTGGTATGGGTGATCGGTGGCGACCGTACCCCCCGCGAGAAGTCGGATGATGTAGCCATCTGGCGTGCCCTGGCTCAGGGTGTCACCGAAGGCGTGGGCGGAGCGGATCAGGCCCTGATGACCTTTCATCCTCAACCCAATGAGCTGACGATGGGCGGCTCTTCGCACTGGTTTCATCAGGATAGCTGGCTGGATTTTAATATGCTACAGAATGGACACTGCCGCGATACACCTACGTACGACAAAATTGCCTTCGTCTACAACCGAACGCCCGCCAAACCCGTCCTTGATGGTGAGCCCATTTACGAAGATCATCCCGTGTGTTTCAACGCCAAAGATCTGGGTTACTCCAATGCGTACGATGTGCGGAAGTACGCGTACTTCGACCTCTTTGCGGGTGCCCATGGCCACACCTACGGCTGTCATGATGTATGGCAGATGTATACGCCCCAGCATGAACCCATCAACGGGCCACATCTTTCCTGGGAAGAAGCGTTGAATCTGCCCGCGGCTAATCAGATGCAGTACGTACGGGCATTGATGGAATCGCGGCCCTTGCTCGACCGCGTACCGGACCAGTCGCTGATCGAAGAAAACAACTACGGACCCGCCGACCGGATTCAGGCGACACGGGGTAAGGACTACGCCTTTGTGTACTCCGCTGCCGGAAGACCCTTTACGGTTCGGGCCGGAAAAATTTCGGGAGCTACTTGGCAGGCTACCTGGTACGACCCGCGTACGGGAAACAGTAAAACGGTCGGTAAAGTGTCGGGGCAGAAGCCGCAGAAATTTATTCCACCTACCCAGGGGTACGGACAGGACTGGGTTTTGATTCTCGACGACGACGGCAAGGCCTACCCTTTGCCGAAGCGATGATTGAAACGACTGTTTCGTTCGGGCATTTTTTAATCCGTACTTTTGATCAAAATCCGTATGTACTGATGAATCGTCTGTTCCCCGTCTTTCTAAAACTCGAAACGCTGGATGTCCTGCTGGTGGGTGGTGGCAACGTTGGCCTGGAAAAACTGACCGCCTTACTCCAGAACAGTCCGGACACTGCGGTGACGGTAGTAGCCCCGCTTATTCGTGACGAAGTACGGCAATTGGCCGGGCAACACCCCCGCGTCCGACTCGTCGAACGGGCCTTTGAACTCCGTGACCTGGACCATACCGACTTGGTAATTCTGGCAACGGATAATCCCGCCTTGCACGCCACCATCAAAACCGAAACCCGGCAACGACGCATCCTGACCAACGTAGCCGATACGCCGCACCTCTGCGATTTGTACCTGGGGAGCATTGTCCAGAAGGGGGATCTGAAAATTGCGATTTCCACGAATGGGAAATCACCTACCCTAGCCAAGCGGTTGCGGGAGTTTTTCAGCGAAATCATTCCCGATAATATTCAGGAAATTCTGGATAATCTGGTCGTTATACGCGAGCGGATTAAAGGCGATTTTCAGGCGAAAGTCAAACAGCTCAACGATCTGACGGAAGGGCTGGTCAAAGAAGCTCCGTCCAAAGATTCCTGAATTTTTTAGCTCTTTTTTCCGTTAGAACCGTAATGGAAGAATTGCTAGCTCAGGTACGTAATTGCACCCGTTGTGCTTCGTTTTTGCCCTTACCACCCAAACCCATTTTGCAGGCCAGTAGTCAGGCCCGAATACTCATCATCGGGCAAGCTCCCGGCCAGAAAGCTCATGATTCGGGCATTCCCTGGAACGACGCCAGCGGTAATCGCCTGCGGCTGTGGATGAACATGGATCGGGACACGTTCTACGATCCGACGCAGGTAGCCATTGTTCCCATGGGCTTTTGTTACCCTGGTAAAGGATCAAGTGGCGATTTGCCGCCCCGGCCCGAGTGTGCTCCGTACTGGCACGAAGCTATCCTTCGTCACTTACCTTATATCGAACTGACGTTACTGGTTGGTCAATACGCTCAGCGGCAGTATTTACCCGTCCAGCAACCACTGACCGAAGCCGTGCGGGAGGCCGAACGCTTTTTACCCGCGTACTGGCCCCTGCCGCATCCTTCGCCACGCAATCAGTTCTGGCTTCGCCGGAATCCCTGGTTTGAAGAAGAGATGATACCGCTGTTACGGGAAAAAGTAGCGGCGATTCTTCAGGCGTAAGTACTGCCTTTTAATTCTGGTTGTAATGATCATAGGCGGCTTTGCTAATTCGGGCGATGGTTTGCTCCCGTACTGCCGTTTCCGCCTTGGAATCCATCACAAATACGGCTACGACGAGGTGTTGCCCGGAAGGCAGCGTAATCACCCCTACGTCATTAGTGGCTGCCGTTACCCCCGCTTTGTTAGTACCCGACGTTCCCGTTTTACGAGCGATGGGCGTACCCTTGGGCAGCGATCCCGGCAAGCGGTTAGGAGCCGTAGAAGTATTGAGCATGATATCCTCAAGAACCTTGGTATAAGCGGAATTGAGGAGTTTTCCCTGATAAAAATCGTTCAACAAACGCCCCATCAGTACGGGTTCGCACCAGTTTTGATACAGTACGGACCATTCCGTCGCCATTTCTTCTTCGGTTGCCCGAATGGCGATGTTTTTGTAACCCAGGTGGTGGAAGTAATTTTCCACGACTTTTGTACCGCCGAGTTTTCTTAGGATAATGTCGCAGGCATTGTTATCGCTTAGAGCTACCATGTTCTCGATCAATTCCCGAATCGTCAAGTCCACGTTTCCTTGCGGGTACTTGTCCCGAAGGGGGCTGTGTGTATTGGGTAACAATTCATTTTTCGTAACGTGCCATTTTGTATCCAGGTCGAATTTACCCGCCTCGATCTGGTTCAACAGAGCTATAGCAATCGGAAATTTATAGACACTCAGCATCGGAAAATGGCCCGTACCGTTTAGGGAAAGCGTGTCTCCCTTTTCCAGATGAATAATCGAAACGCCGACGGTTCCCCCGGAGCTTTGGGCGATTTGTTGAATAGCCTTGCGTAAGGACGATTGCCCGAAACTTGCCAGCGAAATCAGTAAGCCCAGGAGGAGAGCAGAAAGACGATACATGGTAGGGAAGTGTTGAAACGATGGAAACATAAAAATACCCTGACTACTGGTAAGTAGCAGGGTATAGTAGTAATTTCTTCAGGATTTTTCTGAGATCTGTCCGGGTAGCTTTATAATTCTACGCGTTTGGGGAATACGTCTTTCAGTCGGCCGTCGTGCGTAACCACGACCAGACTAGCCCCCAAATGAGCCGATTGTTTCTTGAGTAGCTCCACGACCAGATAACAGTTTTCATCGTCAAGGCTAGAGGTAGGTTCATCGGCCAGAATTACCTGCGGTTCGTTCATCAGAGCCCGGGCAATGCCTACTCGTTGCTGCTCACCCAAACTGAGTTGATGCGTTTTTTTACCAAGATGTTCCGCAAATCCCAGGCTTTGAGCCAGTTGACGGGCTTTTTCGGTATCGGCTTTTCTTCCGGCTAAGTAATTAGCCAAAACCAGATTGTCCAGTACCGATAGCGAGCGTACGAAATGCGGCCGCTGGTAAATCAGACCTACGTGTTTGGCCCGGAACGCTGCTGCTTCGCTGGGCGAAAACTGCGATATATCCTCCTGGCCAATGCGAATTTGTCCGCCCTGTGGCTGAAGTAACAAAGCCAGTAAATGTAGAAAAGTCGTTTTGCCCCGGCCCGAACGCCCCAGAATCAGAAGGGTATCCTGATCGGGACATTCAATATCGGGAAAGCTAAATTGCTTCGTTGGGCTATAAGCAAACGTCAAATTGTGCGTCTGAATCATGCAAGAAGTCTGTTTACGGTTTCGCAGCTGTGCTTTCCAAACGAGTACATTCAATCCCTGTAGATGAATCTTCCCGGAAAACGGTACGCGAAGTACGCAAAACCTTAGGACTTTTTCTCTTCCACAGCAATACGAACCAGCTCTACTGTATTTTTTACTTTGGTTTTACGTAGCATGTTCGCCCGGTGGTTCGTTACGGTACGAATACTCAGGTTTAGTTTTTCAGCAATTTCCCGACTGTTAAGTCCTTCAGCAATCATGGTTAGAATTTGACGTTCCTTGCGGGAAAGTTTACTCAGCGGACTATCGTCGTTCCCACGCGTAGCTGTGCGTCCGCGGCTGCGGCCTAATAACGCGTCTACGAATACGGACGAGATGGTCGGAGGAAAATACTTATCCCCCTGCGATACTTTCTGCAAGGCTAGTAGAATTTCTTCTTTATCCGTATCCTTCAGCAAATAGCCCGCAGCTCCGCTTTCCACTGATTTTAGAATATAGTCCTGATTGTTATGCATACTAAAAATCAGGGCTTTAACGGTTGAATACTGCTGTGCAATAGCTTTAGCAGCTTCAATTCCGGACAAGCGAGGCATGCTAATATCCAGAATTACCACATCAGGTTTCGTTTCAGGAATTTTATCCAACGCTTCCTGGCCATCTGCGGCTTCCCCTACAATTTCTACTGAATCTTCATCGGCTAGCAGCATTCTAAGCCCTTTCCGTACTACGGTGTGATCATCTGCGACGAGTACTCGAATTTTTGCCATTCGTTTCATTGACGGTTATATAAAAGAAAGAAGTGCTGTGGCATTGCTCGGCGGAAGCATTAGCCACAGGATTGTACTCCAAAGTAACGAAACATATTAGATTGAATACTATTCCCCACTTTTTTATTTTTAAAAATAATTACAATTACCGAGACAAAGATACTTCAATGCTCGTTCCCTGCCCCTGAACAGACTCCATATGAAAGCGTCCTCCCAGTAATTCAGCCCGTAATTTCATATTCCGTAGCCCAGATCGTACCTGAGCACGTTGCGTAAGTTCTTCCACAGAAAAACCTATACCGTCATCTACTATACGTAAAACCAATTGATATATATCAGTCTCGCTCAAGCGTACCTCAATTCGTGACGCTTGAGCGTATTTTAAAGCGTTAGTGAGGGCTTCCTGAACAATTCGGTATAGATGAATTTCAACCGTTTCAGGCAATCGCTGGTTTTTTCCATTGGACTGAAATTCAACCGTTAAGCTCCCGGGTCGGGTGACACGTTCGCAAAGCAGACGGAGAGCGGCCTCCAGTCCAAAATCACTTAACACACTGGGCATCAGATCAAAAGCTACCTGGCGGGTCGTAGCAATTGTTTCCAGAATCAGTTGTTGCAACTCCTGATAACTATTGCGTTGGCGTTCGGTAAAGGAAGCATCCGCTAACTGGTCGATGTGCCAACGAATGCCCATCAGTAGCTGCCCGATGCCGTCGTGTAACTCGCGGGCCAAGCGTTGGCGTTCTTCTTCCTGCCCTTCCAAGAGGGCAGCCGTACGAATGGGATCGGTCGATTCAGGTAGGTCTGACATGTTGTTTAAAATTCGAAATTATACTGGTCGCTTTTACTACCAGCGGCCTGTTATTTTCGGGTAGGCTGAGTTATTGCTGAGTACAATTCTACTGTAATTTTTATGTATTTCTTTGCTGGCTGACTTTTGTTAGCCTTTGGAGTGATGTATTCACCCCTGGTCTGTTGCTTTCTGCTCGTGGAAAAAGTGTGCTGAATTTCCTTTTTTTACCCGCGAAAGGCATTGGTTTTTTTGCAACTTTGTGGCATGAATGTAATCAAGATCTCCCTGGCTAATTTGCGGGATAAACCGCTGAGTACTTTCCTGAGCACCCTTCTGATGGCCTTGGGTGTAGGCTTGATTTCGCTGTTGTTACTGATTAGTCAACAGTTGGAAGACAAGTTTACCCGGAATCTGAAAGGCATTGATTTGGTGGTAGGAGCCAAAGGCAGTCCCCTGCAAATCATTCTTTCTTCCATTTATCAGATCGACTCTCCTACGGGTAACATTCCCTTGTCGGACGCCCAGATGCTCTCGCGTAACCCCATGGTACAAAAAGCGATTCCGCTGGCTATGGGAGATAACTACAAACTCTTTCGCATTGTTGGTACCGATTCTTCATACCTGACTCATTTTGAAGCGAAACTAACGGAGGGGCGTATATTTAGTCAGCCGCTGGAAGCCGTTATCGGTGAAAAAGTAGCCCGGCAGACTGGCCTGAAGATTGGCGATACGTTCGCCGGAGCCCACGGTTTCGACGAGGAAGGCCATGTACACGGCGACGCCAAATATAAAGTTGTAGGCATTGCAGCGTATACTAATTCAGTGATAGACAATGTAATCCTGACGCCCGTGGAAAGCCTCTGGAAAGTACACGAAGGCCAGGAAGGCAGTCAGGGCAATGCCATCATTGGCGAAATGATCAATGGAACGCCGGAAGATTCCACGGCCGACGATCCCAGCCATGAGATTACTTCGCTGCTCATTAAATTCCGCAATCCGATGGGTAACGTCATTCTGCCCCGGATTATCAACGAAAACAGCAAACTACAGGCCGCTTCGCCCGCTCTGGAAATCAACCGGATGCTTGATTTGCTTGGCGTGGGCGTCGATACCATTCGCTGGATGGCCCTGGTCATCATTGTCATTGCGGGTATCAGTGTATTTGTTTCGCTCTACAATTCGCTGAAAGAACGTCGCTACGAAATGGCTCTGATGCTCGCCATGGGGGCGACCCGGAGCAAACTCTTTGCTATGCTTTTATTGGAAGGTTTACTGATCAGTATTTTGGGCTATATCATTGGTATTGGACTGAGTCGAGTGGGTTTGGGTATCCTTTCGGCCGGAGCTGATCAAAGCTTTCATTACAGTTTTCAGGTACTGGCTCTTTCGCCAATGGAAGGCTTATTACTGGTAGGCGTACTCCTGCTGGGATTACTGGCGGCGGCCCTGCCTTCACTGAATGTATACCGCCTCAATTTGTCGCGGACCCTGGCCGAGGAATAATTCCAGAAAGCTGATTGCAACCTTGTTGAAAAAAGTAAGGGATTGCGGTAAC
>NZ_JBMDWJ010000041.1:0-21253 GCF_048595215.1 Siphonobacter sp. | reverse complement strand
CAGCAGTATTGATTTTCTCCATTTCAGTCAGTCCCGCAAACCGCAGCCGGATCCGGTCGATCAACAATCCTTTGCCCATCCTCGCATTGGTTTTTGCGGCGTGATTGACGAACGATTCGATATTGAACTAGTTAGAGAGCTGGCTCAGCGTCGCCCCGACTGGCAATTCATTTTCCTGGGACCCGTCGTTAAAATCAACCCGGCGAGTTTGCCGAAGGCTCCTAATGTGCATTACTTGGGTATGAAGTCGTATCAGGAAATTCCCCGGTACTTTGCTCACTGGGATGCGGCCATTTTACCCTTCGCGATTTGTCCGGCCACGCGATACATCAGTCCCACCAAAACGCCGGAGTATCTGGCATCGGGCTTACCCGTTGTTTCCACGCCGATTCACGATGTAATCAGAAATTACGGAAGCCGCAACTGGGTACACATTGCCGATACTGCTGAACGCTTTGAAGCGGCCCTGGAGCAGGCTCTGGCCGACAAAGGCATGACGCATCGGAAAGAAGTAGATACCTTCTTAAATGAAAATTCCTGGGATCGAGTCTGGAACGAAATGGCAGGTTTGATGAAGCTTCACGCTCAACCTGCCTAAGACAAACGTTTCATACCTGTGCATAAAACCTTGACGACGAGGCTATGGAGTAGCTTATAGCAACTATAACTTCACGTGAGAGTACCAACCCCATGCTGAACATTCAGTATGGGGTTTTGCTTGTAAAGCACTGGTTGTTAGAGGTCAGAGCCAATGAGATTACAGTAAAGGCAATCTTGTATTTAAAATTTTCAGGGCCTCGTAGGGGGAAGTCTGGGCTGAACTGTCCTAGTAACGTTCAATCGAGACCATCCATAAAAGCCATGAAAAAGTATGTATTGATTACCGGAGCAAGTTTAGGATTAGGGAAGGCCCTGGCCCTGGAGTTAGCCAGCCAGGGCCGGGACCTAATCCTGGTCGCCCTTCCCCAGGAAGGACTTCCTCAGCTCGCCCAAATGCTTGCTGAAACGTATGGGGTAACCGTGCGTACTTACGAAACCAATCTAATGCAGGCGGAAAACATTCGTCAGCTCATTCGCTGGCTGGAGGCCTCCGGATTTCGGGTTGATTTCCTCATTAACAACGCGGGTATTGGCGGTTCGAAAGCGTTCGATACGGCTGATTTAGAGCAGATCGAAAACATCATTCAGTTGAACGTAACGGGAACGGCACTCTTGACCCGATTGCTATTACCCTTTCTGCTGAAATTTCCCAAGTCTTACATTCTCAATGTTTCCAGTCTGGCGGCGTTTACGCCCATCCCCTACAAAACTGTATATCCGGCGTCCAAGGCGTTTATTTATTCGTTTTCCCTCAGTTTACGGGCGGAGCTGAGTGCGAAAGGCGTACAGGTCAGCGTGTTGCATCCGGGACCGATGCCTACGTCGGCGGAAAACCTGAATCGCTTACAAAAACATGGTTGGCTGGGCCAATGGAGTTGTTTATCCGTCGAAGAGGTGGCCCAGATTGCTTTAAAGCAGGTACGCCGTGGCCAATCGATTATTATTCCGGGTACACTCAATAAAGTAGGGTACTGGGCCGCCCGCTGGATTCCCTGGTCCTGGCGAGAACCCCTTCTGGTATTCATGCTTCGTAAAGAAATCTCCGCATGAAAATTTTACTCACGGGTGCTACGGGACTGCTGGGCAGTCATATCGCCGGGGCTTTGTTGCGGCAGGGGTACGCCGTAAAGGCTATGTACCGTTCCCTGCCCCAAGCGATCAGTCAATTACCCTGGTACCATCAGGTAGAGTGGGTACAGGGGCAGATGACATCGTTGCCGGATCTGGAAAGAGCAGCCTACGATTGCCTGGCAATCGTTCACGCGGCCGCTCGCACGGAGCCGTATCCGTCGAACGTTGAGGCTTATTTTGACGCCAATGTTTTGGCTACACGGCAGATTCTGGAAGTAACGCGTCGCCTGTCCATGCAACGACTGGTCTACGTAAGTACAGCGGCTATTTATCAGCCGGGAACGTATGAGAATCCCGCTACGGAAGAAAGTCCCTTCGCTTTTGACTTGATGCAGTCGGGCTACATTGCCAGCAAATATCAGGCTCAGCAGGAAGTGCTCGAAGCGGTAGTGGAAGGCGTTCCTGCCGTCATCGTCAATCCCACCTTTTTGCTGGGACCCTACGATTTCAAACCCAGCTCGGGAGCATTGATCAGTTATGTATTAAAGAATCGACGCGTCTTTTTTCCGGGTAGTGGGGGTAAGAATTTCATTGATGTACGCGATGCCGCGGACGCTACCGTACAAGCTCTGCAAAAGGGTCGAATTGGGGAAAGTTATTTACTGGCTGCTACCAACGTACCGTACGAAGTATTCTTTGAAACCGTAGCGAGTCTACTTCCCGAGAAACGTTCCCTGATTCCCATGCCCCGCAAACTCATGCGATCGGTGGGGCGACTAGGCACATTCGCTGAACGGTTGCTTGGCCATCCGTTGCGACTTAATTACATCAATACCGTGCTCGTTACCCAGGACAATTACTACAGCGGCCAGCGAGCCCGACAGGAACTGGGACTGATGAGTACTCCCTTTCAGGATTCCGTTCGTGATACGATTCATTGGTTTCAAGGGGAATCCTTCATTAACGCTTTTCAATCGTAAATCCATAAGCCATGAAAACATTCGTTTCTTTTCTCCTCATACTCGGTTTGATTCTTCACAGTTTCGCTCAGGCCACGACGATCGTTCCAGGCAAAGCAACTCTTTCACCGAAAACGGCATCGCGGCAGTTGTTTTATTTGCAACGCAGCAAAGATGCCAATACGGTAGTCTACGAAGCCAACGAATCGGCGGACCGAAAGTTGAACCCGAATAAGCCCGTCGAAGTATACTGGATTCGCTACGCTGAGCAGGGGCAAAGGGAAGATCTCTCCCGCATCCAATGGCAGCTGGCCTACGGCTATACGCACCAGCCGATGGCCGGTGAATCCTACGAGGTACGATTGAATGCTTTTCCCGAACGGGTCTTAAAGGTCCAGTACCATCAGGGGAAAGTGGTGGCTATGACGACGATTAGTGGGCAGCGGGCCTGTCTGCAAAAAGTCTTCGTACAACTGGATCCCAAAGCCCGGTTGGTACCCAAAGTCAAGTACGTAGAAATGTTCGGCGTGGACCCGGAAAGCGGGCGAGCCGTTTATGAACGCATCATTCCCTAAAATCCCGCGAGTTTTTCCTTTCAGTCCTGAATCCTCAAACTATACGCAGCTATAGGCGGCACTGGCTGCCCACTTCAGTACGTTTACGAATGGGTGAACCTCTGGAAAGGAGTTCGACGCAGTAAAAACATTCGGCAGGCGTTTGTCATCCTTTTTGGCCCCCCTTGGGCTGCTGACCGGAAGGGACGTATGGAAAGCAACGTTACTTCCGGTTGCATAGGCGTAGACCGACGTGGAAACCTACCCATCCCTGTACCGAGAAATCCGGGAAAAGGGTATACGCCGAAAACGCGGGTAGGCTATAGGTGGGCCGGATTTCGTGCCGACTATCCGCATCAAACGAAGACAGGTTGAACGTTGGCCCCACGGCCACGGCCAGTCCGTGGCTGATTTTCTTTTCGACAGCCAGCTCAAATCGGCCCAGGAAGCGGCCTTCTTCAAAGCTTTGCCACTGGGCGGGCAGTCGGAAGTTCGTGGTATAATCCACATTCAGCATCCAGCCTTTTTTCAAGTCTATGGCCGTTCCGAAGCCGTAACCAAAACTCCAGGCAGGTCGCGGTTCCGCATCGAGATTGGAACCTACGGTTAGAATATTGTAGAACCCCCGATGGCCCGTTTTAAACGTCAGATTGACCCGACTGGCTTCATTGGTGGAAATTTCCAGTCGCCGATATCCGTTTCGGTGCACGTAGCTAAAGAGGCCATACGGGGCCTTTTCGGCGTATCCGGCCATATTCAGCAAGCCAATCTGATGGCCACCCTTGATGTGTCGACTATAATTCAACGCACTACTGAGTTGCCAGCCGTTCAGGTCGCTGGCGGCAATGTTTAAAATACCCGCCAATTGGACACCCGTTGCCGGACCTACCCGAATGTTACCCACACCCGCCACCTGCGTACCCAGACTTTCATTGATGATCAGGTTTGCTACGCCCCCGAGTTGTACGCCGTGATGCAGGCTACCGATCATAATATTTCCGACTCCGGCTAGTTGTACGCCCGAGAGATCACCGCCTATAATATTTCCGATACCCGCACCCTGGAAACCCCGCATATCACGGCGAATGATATTACCGATACCCGCGAGTTGCGTGCCTTCTACCCGTTCGCCTACCAGGTTCGCGATACCTGCTACCTGTACGCCGTGGACATTGCCGCGTACTACGTTACCTAAACCCCCAATTTCTACTTCATTCACGCCCAACGAATAGCCCAGCAGCACGTTGTACGATAAATCATTGATGGCCCGGGCACTCAGCGTTGCATTGCTTCCCAGAAAAGGCAGTACCGAAACCTGGGTCTGACGGTGCAGGGTGTCACCCGATAGGTTACTTTCATGAATGGCCGATTTCGTAGACATCAACCAGTCGGTAAATCTGTTTTTACTGCGTTTCCAAAGCGAAATGCGGGATCTTGGTACGGAATCCGGTGAACTAAGTCGTATAACCTGTGGCGTAGCAACGGTTCGTCGGGTACTGGTGTCGGTTGACTGTCGGATGGGTAATGGCGGCAGAGTACGGGTGACGATGAACGGAGCCAGACGTATGTTCAGGGTATGACTTTGCCGGGAACGTACCCGGATCGTTTCCCCCACGTAATGTTGTTTCCGGACTTCGAGTAAAAGCTGCGGAAGATTGGTGGATAATTTGATCCGGTAAAAGCCGTAGGCGTCGGTAAGGGCGGCGGTGAAAGTCGTTTTTTCGTAGACGGAAACCTGAGTAATTTTGTGGCCCGTGTGTTCGTCGGTAATGTATCCTTCGAGGTAAAAATGTTTAGGCGTTTCCTCAGCATCTGGTTCTGGACTGGCCCGAAGAACGATGTGATTACCCCGGGAATGGTACTGAAGGGTGCCTTTGAATAACTGATCCAGAGCTTCGCGTACACTGACGTTGGTGGCTCGCAGGGTCACCAATCGGTTTTCGGAGATAAGGGCAGAGTGATACGAAAAGTTGAAATTCCCCCGCTGACTAAGCACCTGGAGCACCTGAGGCAGGCGTTCATTATGAACATCCAGGGAAACGAGCCGCTCCAGCGGGGGTACTTCCCCCCAGGCCGGCGTACAGCCCCAGGCGACGAGCAGGACAAAAAGCAGGCGAATCATTTTCAGAAGATTGAAGGAAGGTGGGCGAAGGCAAGGCTGCTTAAGGCGAGCAACCTGTACCTTCAAAAATGAACTGCGTACCCTGGCGACGAATGGTCAGTCCGTGTGAGTCGGCGATGGCCTGAAGAAGATTTTCCAGCGTATCTTTGGTTCGATCAAACGCGATCGTGGTGGGGCAGTTTCGAAGCGATTCGTTCCCAAGTTGCACATCGGCCTGATACACTTCATGGATCATCTGTACCACTTCACGGAGTGTCGCGTTATCAAAAACCGCTTTACCCGTTTGGTAGGTAAATACATTCGGGTCGAGGCGTTCGGTTTTCTGCATGGTAGCCGCCTGGGCGTCAAACGTGGC
The DNA here is from genome assembly GCF_048595215.1 of Siphonobacter sp. Lineage (NCBI taxonomy): Bacteria > Pseudomonadati > Bacteroidota > Cytophagia > Cytophagales > Cytophagaceae > Siphonobacter > Siphonobacter sp. Next base: position 15,592 of record NZ_JBMDWJ010000041.1, on the reverse strand, counting down.
CTGTTGATCTTTGACGAGCGTCACTTCCGCATTGCGGGCTTTGAATACAACCTTCCCCGTTCGCACGGCTACCCGTACATTCGGATCATAGGCTCGTACGCTAAACGAGGTCCCTACCACCTGCACGGTCGTCTGACTGGCTTGAATACGGAATGGTTTCTCTTTATTCGGCGTAATATCAAAAAAGGCTTCCCCCGTCAATACCACCGAACGGAAATCGTCGGCAAAGGTTTCGGGATATTCGAGCTTACTGTTACGATTCAGCCACACTTTGCTGCCATCCGGCAATTCATGTACCGTAGAATGATCCGTAGCCGTAAAAGCCAGTTGCGGTACGGAAGCATTTCGCTGAAGCGTCCAGAATAACCAGCCCAGTCCCACCACAAGTACCACGGCCGCCGCAATGGAAGTACGCCAGGGGGTGAATCGACGTACGGGGGTGTCGGCTACCGGTGCGGGTTCATGGATTCGGTTTCGTAGTTTTTCCCAGGCCGCATCCGCATCGACGGGCGGGCGGGTTTGGAGGTTTCGGCTCGTTTCCCAGATTTTTTCGAAACGCTGCATTTCGCGTTCGGCATCGGATTCGCTGAGCCACTTGCGAACCCGCTGGGTTTCTTCCTCATTGGTTTCGCCCGCCAGGTATTTGCCAATGAGCCCATCCTCAATGGGTTCGTGAGAATCGCTATCCATGGCTTAAGCCCGTGTTTTAGAGTATAAGTTAATCATATGCGTGAATGCCTAACAGGATGAACAAAGGCAGGTACTCGGCCAGCTCGACGCGTAAAATCCGTAACGCCTTACCAATCTGGTTTTCAACCGTTTTTACGGATAAGCCCAGCCGATCGGCAATTTCCTGGTACTTCAATTCTTCAAAGCGGTTCATCGTAAAAATGAGCCGACATTGTTCAGGAAGCCGCTGGATGGCCGCCTGCAGGCGTTCGGATAGTTCGGAAGCCATCAATGCCTGGGCCGGAGCTTCCGAGGCATTGGCTTCGGCAAACTTATACTGCTGGTATTCCGCCTGAATGGCCAGATGTTTGATACGATTCAGGCAACGATTGTGTACCGCCCGATACAGGTACGATTTCAGGGAGGTTTCAATCGTTAGCGACTGCCGTTTTTCCCAGATCGTTACAAACACGCTTTGCACGATTTCTTCCGCGTCTTCCCAATCTTTGAGAAAGGAAAACCCGTACTGACACAGCGAAGCGTAATAATGCCGGAAGAGCGTTTCGTACGTACGTTGATCACCCTGCTGGATGGATCGCAGGATGTCCTGATCGGTTAAGGAACGATCATCTGGTTTTACAAACGGATTAGACCTACCATTCATTACTGGGCCTTTCGGAGTTATGACAACTGAAAACGGTTGTACCCTACGGATCGAAGAAAAAAAACAGGAATGAAGTCCCCGCGTGGGTAAAACCGAAATTGAGACAAGGATGATTCTTCCGCGAAAACCGTTGCATCCGGTCCGCCAGACGGCATCATCCCCTTCGAAAGGTACGGGAAGAAACCCGCCGGGAAACGTGTGATGCGAATGAACTGCGTCTTTCCAGGTTTCAGAGGTAGGGGGAGGGGACTGAATTGTACCCGTCCCTTACCGGGGTTTATTGTTATTACGTGTTTTCTTGATGGGCTTCCCGTATTTTTTCATCATCTCTTCGGCGTGATTACGTCGCACGTTCACTTTCTGATTTTTCGCACTTTTTTCGTGAAAAGCGGGTCCAACCGTTTCTTGAGGAGGCAATTTAATGGGTACGATCTTGTGAACGACTTTGGGAATTTCCTCCGAAATAAGATCCTGCGTAATGACAAGGTCTTCGGGCAGGGGACGTTCGGGAATGGGAACTCCCATCAGGGTTTCGATGGCCTTCCGATATTCCGTTTCTACCGGGGTAACGAAGGTCAGTGCAATACCTTTCTGATCCGCCCGACCCGTACGGCCGATGCGGTGGATATAGGTTTCCGGAATTTCAGGGACGTCGAGGTTGATGACGTGGGATACTTCCGAAATATCAAGGCCACGGGCAATTAAATCGGTAGCAATCAGGATGCGTAACTGACCTTCTTTGAAGGCCTGTACGGTATTGAAACGATAATTCTGGGCTTTGTTGGAGTGAATGACGCCAACCTGTTCGGGAAATTGCTCCTCGAGTTGTTCGAACAAACGGTCAGCCAGACTTTTGGTCGCGATAAAGACGAGTACTTTCCGCAGGCTTTCGTCGTGTTGAAGCAGGTATTCCAGCAGGTTTACTTTCGTTAGAAAGTTGGGAACCGGATAGGCCGACTGTTCGATATTATCCAGCGGCGTACCGACGGGCGAAGATTCCACGAAAACGGGACTGGTAAAGTGCGTCTGAATCAACGTATCTACTTCTTCCGTCATGGTGGCGGAGAATAATAGGTTCTGGCGTTTGGCGGGAAGTGAATCCAGGATGGTCGTTAGCTGCGAGCGGAAGCCCAGATTCATCATTTCGTCCACTTCGTCAATCACCAGTCGCTTGATCGTTTTGGTTTTCAGCGTACCCGTTGAAATCAGATCGATTAGGCGGCCGGGCGTCGCTACCAGTACATCCACTTCTTTTTTGAGTTCGGCTACGTGCGTTTTCAAATTCACGCCACCGTATACACCCAGTACCGCAAGGGTTTGGTACTTACTTAGTTGTTCCACCGCTTCCACGACCTGTACCACCAGCTCACGCGTCGGTACCAAAATTAAAAGCTGGGGCAGGCGATCTTTTGAAAATTGATAGTTCCGAAGTAGGGGGAGGAGGTAGGCGAACGTTTTCCCCGTACCCGTTTGTGCCAGCCCGCAAACATCTTTTCCCGACATTACGACTGAAAAAACCTTCTCTTGAATAGGCGTGGGCGTAGTATAACCCAAGTCTTCCAGTGCGTTTAAAAGCGGTTTGTGTAGGTTTAATTCTTCGAATGTCATGGCTTGTTTACGTTTGATGGCAGGTCTTTCGCTGCGGATGAAGGTACAAAAGTACGAAAAGCTGGGCAGTAGCCTCCCGGTTAAACGCAAGAAACCCGACTCAGAAAGCCGGGTTTCCTGGCGTTGAAAGAGAATAGCTTATTGTTTGCCAAATTCTCCGTCAGCGGTAATCATGACTTCTTCGCTAAGCATGTTAGCGGGAAATTTCGAGCCAATACCGAAATCACTACGCTTGATCGTGCCCGTAGCCCGGAAGCCAGCAGACTGTTTCTTATTGTTCGGATTCGTAATCGTTCCGCGGTACCACAAATCCAACGTCACGGGCTTGGTAACGCCATGAAGCGTCAGATTACCCATCAGTTTGTATTTGTCTGACCCATCTTTTTTAAGCGAGGTGCTCTTAAACGTCAGAGTCGGGTACTGGGCAGCGTCGAAGAAATCCGGTGATTTCAGGTGAGCGTCGCGTTTTTCTACACCGGTATTGATGGAAGCCGTCTGGCCCGTGAACTCAAACGTGGCATCGCTAAAATCTTCTTTCGTGGCCGTAACGGTGGCATCAAAATCCGTAAATGCTCCGGATACGGTTGAAATACCCGTGTGGGTTACGTCAAATTTCAGCTGAGCGTGATTCTTGTCCACCTTCCAGGTAGACTGAGCCATACTGGCCAGTGAGAAAGCCGTGAACAGCAGCGATAAAGCTAGTTTTTTCATTGTATTGGTTTACGTTAGTGCGTGGGCCAAAGGTATAAAAAATCTGAATTAAGCCTGCGGAGCCAATTGAATGTTCGCAATCAATTTGATGTCTTCGCCCAATGCCAGACCACCCGTTTCAGTTAACGCGTTGTAAGTCAGGCCAAATTCTTTCCGATTCACTACGCCGGTTACTTCAAAACCAATCTTGGTATTTCCGTACGCGTCCTTGGCAGATCCACCGTATTCAGCGGTTACTTCCACGGGTTTGGTAATGCCTTTCATGGTCAGGTTACCCGTCAATTTATAAACATCGCCTTTAACTTTCTGGAAAGAGGTAGATAGGAAGGAAATGTGGGGATAGGTTTCAGCGTCAAAAAATTCAGCCGATTTCAAGTGTTCGTCGCGTTGGGCCTGATTGGTATCGATGCTGTTCACGTCGAGTGAGAAGTGAATTTCAGCTCCTGAAAAATCGCTGAAATCATCATTGGTAGTAGCTCCACCGGTAAAGTTGTTGAATGAACCCGTTACCGTAGAAATCACCAGGTGCTTCACTTTAAACTGAACTTCGGAGTGTAGGGGGTCTACAGCCCATTTCGTAAGCGTTGACATAGAAAGAAAGTTAAAAAATGGATGAAAAATTACTATGATATAAAAACTAACACTGTTAACTAAAAAATAAAAAAATTAATTCAGCGATTGAATAAATCCGTTTACGGCATCTTCCAGTACCTGATTATGCCAGCCATTAGGGCCTTGCTGCGATTCAATCATTTGAATGCTTACTAATCCGTGTAAAATCGACCAGTAAGTATGAAATTTCAGAAAGTCATTCGTTGCCGGATGCTGGCTCAGGGCAATGGCTTCGCCAATAACCTGAAGCAAGACCTGACTAAAAGCCTGCATTTCCTCAACCTGATTAACGGTTTCACAGGCGGGCATGCCCATTCCGTACATGAGCTGATAGTAATGCTTGTGCTCGAAAGCAAACTTCGAATACGCCCGGGCCATGTCCATAAGCTGCTGCGAGGGGAGGGGAGAAATCGTCCGTGCAACCTGCAATTCCTGGGTCAGTAACCCAAAACCTTGTTTAATGAATTCCAGAAGAATCGCTTCCTTATTATCAAAGTGCTGGTAAATGACCGGAATACTGTATTCAATGGCATCCGCAATTTTGCGGATTGAAAGAGCCTGCCAGCCTTCCCGTTCTACCAGTTGCCAGGCCGCTAGCAAGATGCTACTTCTGACTTCCTGTTTCTGCCGTATTTTCCGCTCAACAATACCCAATGACTTTCTGATAAATTTTCTAACGGTGTTAACTGGATACAGATCTATTAAGTTCGGTAGGTATGTGTATATAATCATTCTAGAACTGCATTACACGTTTATAATTATTATAACGTTTATAAAACGTTATAATAATTACTTTGCGAATTTGATAGGTGCTTAATAGGCTATGGCTTTATAGTATCTACCTATGATTAATCTATTTTACAAGTATCTATTTGTTTGTTCTATTGAAACTAACCCTATTTCCATGCCGAATATACAAGCCTATTGCATGCTTTTCTATCCTACTATTTGGGTTTCATTGATGTATAGGTAGGCAAGTGTCGTAGGCATGCTTTTAAGAAACATGCCTACGACAGACGTATGCTAAATCTCACCATAAACTCTACCAATTAGGAATAACTTATTTACATTGATTAAGAAAGAGTCAAACCTATCACCTCATAAGTGGCACTAGCAAATCGGGCATCTTTCACTCATTACCTACTTACAATTTCTGAACAGATCATGCTAATACTTTTCCCTACATTCATGAATAGAATAGGAGAGTTCATCTGTAAGCTGACGTCATACCGAAAACACTATTTAACATAACTTAAATTATGAAACAGTTACGTATATTATTTTAAATAGTAACCTGGGTAATCTTTAGATGAAACGTTTTCTAATTCTCATATGCTTGTTAGCATATTCGTCGCTACTTGCCTGAATACAGAGGTAGAAATGAACAAGCCTTACGTCACTGCAAGGGGTAATCGGTTCAATGTTTACTATCTAGGTGGATACATTTTTGATCGGAGTAATCACCAAATGAAGATGTACTTTTCGTCCGAATAAAGTAAAAGGTACGCTGCCTTTTAAAGAGCAACGTACCTTTTACTACTTACTACGAAGGTACAAACAAATCTATCGGCCGGAGCTAGATCAAAGCTTCCAGAATAGTAGTAATGAGATCACCAGTACGAGGCCGATTTGTAAGGCCGTTAATACATAAATGTAGTTTGACTGGCCATTGGATTGGTTGAGCAACTCCTCGCCTACCTTCAATTGCAAAGCCGACAAATCGGCCAATGATTGATTCACCTGGCTGAATGCCGTATTTCCAGTTCCAACGAAAAGAATTTGCTGAGCCTGCGGTGTATTGGCCAAGTTTTTAATTAAATCTTTTTCTAACTGCGTATAAATTTCCAGCCGTTGTTTAAGCAACTCAAATTGCTCTGCTTCTCTATGGGTCAAATTCGTTGCAACGAACTCAGTCATCAACGAATCGATCTGCCGATTGGAACGATCCAGAGCAAAGGCTACGGAACTAGGCTGCGGATTCGTTTTGCTGAGTACGTAGGATTCGAGCTGAAGCCGTTTACTATATACTTGGGAGGTCAATTTAGCAATAATGGCAGTTGGCACTAGGCGGTCCTTGTAAATGGAAGCCGATGTTTGCTGAATTTGAGAAACGCTACGACGGCTAAGAAAGATACTAGTCAAGGTTAGACCCAACAGACTGGCAATCAATAAAGAGTTTCTGAGAATTGGCTTATTACGAGGTTTTTCCATGGCATAAATAAAGCTAATGATGGTAGTCTGACAGAAACCAAGCGGAAAGCAAAGCATCCACCCACCAATCAAAACGGGACAAAATATGAGTTGTAATTAGTTAAGCTTGATGCCCAATATAAGAAATAGCAAACAAATAGTGAGTAAAATGCTATGAATTGCTGCCAATTTATGGGTTGAGCCAACAAGAATGACTTTATCGGAAAACCACGTCTGAACTTGATTGTTTTGCAAAAAAAGACCTAGTAAACCGCCCGTCGTATTTGCTTTAGATAAACTACTCAAAGAAGAGTATCCGCTCATTCAAGCAAATGTGATGGAACATTCAAAGTAAAAGTTCCTAGTTTTGAGAGTCTTACCTATAGCCGTTCGTTCAACAACTCATTACATCAATCATGAAAATCGTATTGTCTCTGTTTTTTGCCTGCATGTATGTTAGCTGCTATTCACAAAGCCATGACATTACTAAAGAAAAATGGCATTGGGGTAACCCTTCCAAACAGGATACCACTGCCGGGTACGCACAAGTACTGAGGGTGGATAATATTCTATACATTTCTGGTGCGGTAAGCTCTAAGGTTACACCCGAAGGGATACGACAAGTATATGAAGCTTTGGAAAAATCCCTAAAAAGCTACGGGGCTACTTTTCAAAATGTAGTAAAAGAGAATTTATATACAACGGACCTTGAAGCCATGAAAAGGTATAACTCCGTAAGAAAAGCATTTTATAAGGGAGATTTTCCGGCAGCAACTTGGGTTCAGGTATCGAGGCTTTACATGCTTGATGCAAAACTGGAAGTTGAGTTAGTAGCTCATTTGCCTAAATAATCCAGCGAAGGTAATTTTCTGTGAAGCGGATCGACGAAAGAAGAAACCTGCTCTTGTAGTTCTAACTGTTTCGTGTATAGAGCTTCTCAGTAACAAGGCTAGGCGTCAGCCTAGAGAAAGGATAAAGCCATATCCTCTCTAGGCTGCTCTTTTTACAGAAAACGTAATGCGAATGTCTACTCACGTTTTACTTTTAGCCCCGTTCGATCAGGAATTAACCCTTTGAGTCCCCAGCCCCCGAAGTCTTCGGAGATAGCCAGCCAGAGTTCGTTCGTACCTTTTTTCAATCTCAAATAAAGCTCATCAAAATAGCCAATCGTACCTAGAAACCGATAATCACGGGAGAGAAACACGTCCTGACCACCGTATACCAATTGTCCGTTGAGATACACCTTGACCCGATCACTAAATCCAAATTGAAATTTCTTGATTTGAGCTTGGTCAGCGATTAGCGTCACTTTCGCGAAAACGGTATTAGCCAGGCTATCCAGCGGATGCAGGCGGGATACGTTGATGAGTCCCGACGGCTCACCAAGCAACGTCTGCCAGCTTAAGCGACGCGTTAATTCAAACGGAAGGTCATACCGATTATGCAATTGTTTCTCAGCGAAAGGATTCGAAATTTGCCAGGCTAACACAGTACCCGGAATCGGGGAAGCCTGAGGTTTGAATGGACCTATCAAAGGAGCCGGGTCCATTGGGGTGTAACGAAAATTGGCAAACCGGACCGAAGTAGTGGCTTCGTTGGTCAGACTAATTCGCCCTGCTCTTCCTTGATGTTTTAGAGCGTGAATAATGAAATCCGGTTTGGTTGCCTCTGCCAGGTACACCTCCGCCTTTGAATCCTGAACGATCAATTTAACGTGTACCCACTCTTCCAAAGGATACGTAACGGCGGTAGAATAGCCATCGCCGTAGTACAATTGCCAGGCCCCCTCGCCCTTGAAGACGGGTGTATATTGGATGGCATCGGGATTACCCAGTTGGTGGGGACGTAGATAAACTAGTTCAAGGTTGTTCTGATCCTGGACCCGAAACCCAAAACCAGGAAAGTAACGATGTGGCAACAGAGCCATATCAAATTCAATAATGCCGTTTTTAAACGTACTGTCTTTTAGGTACACATTACCCTGGGTAAGTTCAATACAGGCCTGTCCCCGGTAGGTTTCATGGGCTATTTTCCCGGCAAACATCCAATAGGTTGTATCGAAAGGAACGGTAGTTTGGGTCCACGCATTAGTAACGATGAAGCATAAGCCTAGAAGCAGCATTCGTAATTTCATTAGATCAGGTTTGGTTTATTTAAAAAACGATTTGTTAACAGCAATACTCCTGGTATAGCTACAGCTACCTTGAGAAAGTAGCCCAAAGACTTTTGTTAGTTCTCTAGCGGAAAAGTTGAGTACGCCTCGCCTACCCTCTACTCCTCAGAAAGTTCTTGATGGGCTAGCTGGCTCCTGTCACTCTTCATTAATCAGACCTTGTCTATCCAAGGACGAGTCTCAGCCAGAGGCTTGCTACGATAAACTTCTTCACTGGATAGGATGAATAACCGAACTCCGTAATCCCAGCTGATGATGGAAGAAAGCCAGCCGTTCCTTAGGTATTGTTTTTATATTTAGGCGGCACGAAATTGAATTGGAAAGGAAAAACAAGCCATTCAAACTTGTTCAAGTGCTGTTCAAAAACGTTCAGGTACGCAGTCTATGAGAATTGACCAGGAAAGTGAATGGTTAGCCCGGTGCCGACAGTTAATCGAAGAAAACGTAGGCTGGGGTTCTGCCGAAAGCTGGTCCACGCAGGATTTCGAACGACTCAGTGAAGAGATCGCTGACCAAACAGCCGTATCCTTGAGTGTGACTACGCTCAAGCGGGTATGGGGACGGGTGAAGTATGATTCGGCACCAACGGCTACCACGTTGAACACCTTGGCCAGGTTCGTAGGCTATACCAGTTGGCAACACTTTAAAAGCACCACAAAGTCCTTATCTCCCGAAGTCTCTTCACCCAAGATTGATTCGCTGGAAACTAAAAGCAATCGGTACGTTCGGTTCAGTACAGGATGGCTCGTAGCTGGGGTGTTGATAGGTTTGCTTATTACCGGTGCATTCTTCCTACGTACTACAAAGCGACAACCGCTTTCCTCCGCTAATTTTTCGTTCAGTAGCACGTACGTGGCTACAGGCATTCCCAATTCGGTATTGTTTCACTATCATGCCGAAGCCTCCCCTATCGATTCCGTCTTTATCCAGCAATCGTGGGATCCGAATCGGCGTCAGCGGGTTCCCAAAAACGGCCACGTACACACAGCCCTTTACTACCAGCCGGGCTACTTTCGGGCCAAACTTATCGTTGGAGATCAAATAGTACGCGAACAAGATCTGCTTATACCGTCCCAGGGTTGGCATGTAGCTGTACTGCAGGAACCCGTTCCAGTGTATTTTAAGGCTGAGCCGCTCATAAAATCAGGTCGCTTGAGCTTACCCGCAGCACGCATTCAGCAGCAATCGATTTCCATGCAGCCGGTGCCCCCTAGAGTTCAATACCGATACGTGAAGGAATTCGAGGGGCTTCGTAGTGATCATTTTCGATTCGAAACGCGGGTCAAGAGTGATTACCAACAAGGTTCTGCCATTTGTCAACGGTTAGAAATCATGATTTTATGCAAGAACGAGTATTTCGCCATACCGCTGTCGGCGAAAGGTTGCGTTGGCGACTTGTCACTGGAGCTAGCGGGACATACGGTGCATGCTACCCATACCGATTTATCTGGACTGGGAGCCGATCTCTCGCACTGGGTCGATGTTCGTTGCGAAGTGCGAGAGCGACACGCCAGCGTATTTGTAGCGGGTCAAAAAGTCTATGAGACTGACTTACCTAATGAAGGGAAAGGTATTGTCGGGGTTGGTTATGAATTTGCCGGAACCGGTTCCGTGGATTTCGTGCGGTTTTCTCAGCTCGATGGTACCGTAGTTTTTGAGGAAGATTTTAACAAATAACCCTCCTTTTAACCTTACTGCTTTCTAACAAAGGCTGTTTTAAATTAGGGAGTCCCTCCGCCAAAGTTGCGAAAGTGGTAAATGAAGCTTACCAGAAAGTACCGCGATAAAACTCGGTTTTGTCGTTCCTCGGTGTACAACTCCGTAACATTTCGGCTGACGTTGGTATTCTGCTTAAGCAAATCAAAAACGAATAACTGGATTTCCGCCTGTTGCTTTTTCAAAAATTTCTGACTCAGAGAAACATTCCAAAGGGTGTATCGCTGAGCCGGACCAGCCGTATTGCCACCATAACTCTGATAAGTTGCATCGGTACTAAACCGTAGGTGAAAATTCCATTCGTAATAGAAAGTCCCCGAAATGGAGGTATTCACAAAGGAAGTATTTCGCTGACTTTGCAGCGAATACCGGGCTGCCTGATACGTAAGCGTCGATCGAAGATTGTAGCCGAGTTGTTTCTCGAAGGATGAGTTGAGCTGAAGCTCCGGACTTATCATCACGGTATTCAACTGATTGATCTGATCGTTGACGAAGGTAAGGCTCCGATTATACGTAACCGACGAGCCCGTACTCAGGTGTAGTTTCAGTCCCTGAAGCTGCCGACCATAGTTTACATTACCTGACAACAAATAATGGCCATTGGTATTAATAGGCAAAGTGGTCTGCACACCCTGCTGATCAAAACGAACGGACTCTACTATCTTATTCGTCACCTGATTAGCATTGACATTCACAAAGAAATTTTCGAAGGTCGTAGGGTTGAAGGCATTGTAATTGAAGTTAAGTGAATGCGTAAACTCTTGCCTCAGGTTAGGATTACCCCGTTGAATCAATAAAGGATTGGTATTATTAGCGACGGGCTGTAATTGGTCCACACTCGGGGCTTGGGTTTGCCCCTGATAATTAATCCGAAAATAACGGTCGTTTTTCAGGTTGATACTCATCATCGCAACGGGCAACAGGCTAATGAACTCCTTGCTAATCGTCCGGTTCAGGGAGATACTCTTCAACTGAGCTCGCTGTACGTCTAAGCCAAGATTAAACAAATTTTTTCCTTGATTTCGCTGGAACAGCAAGCCCGCTGCGTGGCTGGGGTAACTGGACCGAAAGCGGTTGGAAAGCGAGTCGTTCCGCCGATCGTACTGCTGACTCATTTCGTTAAAGTCGCGTACTTCCCGATTGGAAAACCCCGGGTTACTCTGAAATTGATAATGGAATTCAAGCCGGTTCGCTTCCGAAAGCGGCTCGCTGAATGCGGCATTGACCTGATGACGAGTCGAGCGAGTCAACTGTTCATTTTGCTGATTAACTACTAAATTCTGTCGTTTACCAAAATATTCATTGACTGATCTAGTAAGCCCGCTGTTCTGCTGCCGATTCAGAAAAAGAGTATAGTTCAGCAGCAGATTTCTTCCCTTTTTCAAAAAATTACGATTAAAACTGACATTCGTTGAACCGCTGATTCCGGTACCGTCGCTCGTATTCTCCGTGCGACTCTCATTGATCGGATTTGTGAAATCGGTACCCGTTGGAAAGGTTTGGGAATAGCGGTCGGAACGGTTACGGGACTGCTGGAGCATAAACGATGAGTACACTCGCAAGCTCGTCAACGAGTCTATTTCCTGATTAAAGTGCATGTTCAGCGTATGGCTCCCATTTTCGGCATCAGACAGACTTGATTCCCGCAAAAGATAAGACGTATCGGGCAAGGCGTAGGTCCGCAGGCTTTGTTGCTCATTGCGGGACTTAATGCGGTTACCACGATAGCTCAGGCCCAAATTCGTACCTTTACCCCAGCGATCTTGATAATTCAAACCACCGAGTAGCGTCCGGTTGATGGAACTACTACTACCCGGACCATTATTCGTATTGTTGATTTGAGCGATGACGGAAATCTGTTTAGCCTCCTGAAAACGGTTCAGATTCAGCCGGGCCGAATAACGGGGTGTACCTCCGCTCTGATCCGGGCCACCGCTTAGTTCCTGATCGCCGAAAAGTCCTTTCCTACGGTCTTTCTTGGTAACGATATTAATGGTCTTATTCCGGGTACCATCATCCATTCCCGAAAGTTGAGTCTTTTCCGATTTCTGATCAATCAGCTGAATTTTCTCCACTAGATCAACGGGAAGATTTTTGGTAGCCATTTTAGGATCACCATCAAAAAAAGGTTTCCCATCCACTAAAATTTGGGCAACCTCCCGCCCTTGTGCTTTGATGTTACCCTCTTTATCAACCGTGATGCCGGGCAGTTTACTAAGAAGTTTTTCAACAACGGCACTAGGTTCCGTCTGAAAGGCTTGTGGATTGTATTCGATCGTATCTTTTTTGACCGTCACGGGTGGAAGTTGCCGCCGAATGACTACCTCCGCCAAATCGCGGGCGTTGGCTTGTAAACGGATGGGGTCGAGTTGATAGGTTGAATTGGATACCCGCAGCGAAGTACTACGCATCTGATAACCAATGTACGTAACGATGAGCCAGTAGCTGCCTTTGGCAACGGCTGGTAAAACAAACTGACCGGCCTCATTACTACGGGTTCCTTTGATTAGTACCGAATCAGGAAAAGAAAACAAAGTGATACTGGCATCCGATAAAGCCGCGTGACTGGTAGAGTCCTGAATTTGACCCTTGATCTGTACCTGCCCACTCGCCCATTGCCAAGCTCCACAGATCAATCCCAAAACAAAAAGCAGTCGCATGGTTTACCGAATAAGCTTACTATACTTTTGACAAAGATGGCAAATGCTTTGGATTGAATACAAGACCGTTGCCTGGTTCAAATGACCTACTTAGTAAATTTATCTAGTCCAAGCTCACCGAATTAAAAGTAAACGATGTACTTACGTTAATCTAACAAACGGCTAAACCTGCTTAAGATCATACGAGTACAGATTCCTTACGTCTTTGGGAGAAGCGGTATTCCTTTATTTTATTAGTAAAGAGCAGTAGGTCCGGCCATCTTTTAAAGAAAGAAAATCGTATAAGACAGTTTGACATTTCCTGGAAAAATGAATCAGTATTCAGAAAAACCAACGATTTGTACCAATCAGGTCTTATCCTAAACCTTCAAAACATGGACTCAGCATGCCTGTCTCACCAACCGTCTGTCCATAGTATCGGCAGAACACCTTCCCTATTTGCCGTAGATCAGCTTACGTTTGCGTTCATATTTAAGTAATGCCCAATTTGCAGCCGTTAAAAAAATGCGGCTGTCGGACTATTTAATGCAAAGCTGCCGACATTCTCACCCTTTCTTAAATTTACTAACATACGTTAAACGTACCATTGACTATGATTAGACCCTTCAAATCACTGCTTACACTGGCTTGCCTTTGTTGCGTTCTTGCAAGTACCTCTTGCCACAATGCTAGCAAAGAAGATCAAAAAGCCAAGGATACCGCACAATCCACTGAAGCGGAACAAAAAATGGAGGTTCCTAACGCAGAGGCTTCCCAATCTTTTGATATTAATAGCATTCCGGTATCTACCCATCCGCTTGAAGCCTTTCCCTTTTTCAGTCTTCCCAAGGGCTTAGTCGAACAAAATAAGCCCGTCCAGCGGAGTTATGATAAGCTGTTTTTTGCCATCAACGGTGTTATGACTCCGCTCGAGGGGAAAGTCTGGAAAAGTTACATTGTCACTGAACCAGGTAGTACCGAAGAGTGGTCGCAGCCCTATTTTGAGAAAAGCTATGACGACGCGATTACCAAAGTGGGGGGCGTCAAGATATTCGATGGCGAAATTACGAAAGCCGAGTACGAACGTTACCATAATCAGGCTTCCTATTTAGGTGAGGATGGCTCGATTGGTTATGATGGCGAAAACATAAAAGTGTATGTCATTCACCGAGCAGATGGGGGAGACATCTATATCCAGCTCAGCGGAAACAGTGCTTCCGGTAAACTCAATATCCTGCAAAAGGAAGCGTTCAAGCAAACCATCACTCTGCTGAAAGCCGATCAAATCCAAAGCCAGTTGGCTGAAAAAGGGAAAGCGGTCCTATACATCAACTTTGATGTCGATAAAGCTACGTTGAAGCCTGAAGGCCAAGAAGCAGTACAAGAAATCGAAAAGGTACTAAAAAGTGATAAAGGACTCAAAATCAGCATTGAAGGTCACACGGATGATACCGGCAATGCCGATCATAATAAAAAGTTATCGGAAGATCGGGCTAAAACTGTACTTAAGGCGTTGGTCGTATCCGGTACCGATCAATCCCGATTGAAAGCCGTCGGCTACGGTGCTCAAAAACCTTTGGTACCGAATGATTCGGAAGAGAATAAAGCAAAGAATCGACGCGTAGAACTAGTGAAGATAAACTAGTAGAGCAAGAAAGATTCGGGGAGGGGCTTTATGCCCCTCCTTGGCGTTAGATAGGCCTAGTACTTTTTTCAAAACTAGCTAATCGTTAATCAAACAGCCCACTGCTTTGGTATAAGCCAGGGGTACAGGTTTGCCCTGCAGGCTGTACTCGAGTGCTTCTTTTAGATAGTGCCGTTGCGGAGCGATTCGGTAGGAACCCAGTTGGTAGAATTGATCGTCAATACTTCCCTGATATAAAACCTGATTGGTAGCCGAAAGAAGTACTACTTCGGGGGTTGTGGTCACTTTATAGCGACGTACGAATTGATGCTTAGGATCAAGCCGATGCGGTAAGCTGAGCTTGTATTCGTGTTGAAAAGCCTTGACCTCAGATTCCTTCAGCTGAGCCGTTGGATAAATAAGCTCGAACGAAACACTGCCTTGGTATTCATCGGCTAGCTTCTGAACCCGCGGCGTTATTTTCTGACAAATCGGGCATTCCGTATCGGTAAAGAGCAGCACCCGCAATTTACCGGCGGGCGGCTGGGCGTTGGAAGGCCCCAGCCACAGCAGAAAAAAATGAAGTACCCAGACGTACATGTCTACAAGAGATTTAAAATATTTTCCATGACGTAAGCATGCGTGCCCATCCATTTGGCATTGCCGTCAAGCCGGGTAACTTCCACTCGGATTTTATCCAGGAAAGCTCCCATGCAATAGGTTTCGATGGCTTCTTGTATCGGCTTTGTAATTAACTCACCAGCTTGGGCAAGAATTCCGTCGATGATAATTATTTCGGGATTGAGAATGGTAATGGCAGTAGCCAGCCCTTTGCCTAATTGAAAGCCGGTATCGTACATCACCTGGCTCACTAAGGGATCCTGCCACTGGGCCAGCTCCAGTACGCGATCAATTGTTAACGCTGCTATTTCCTGTTCAGTATACGCGTCGTTCTCCTTCATTAGCTGCTGAATTCGACGTACAAC
>NZ_JBMDWJ010000040.1:0-6896 GCF_048595215.1 Siphonobacter sp. | reverse complement strand
ATCCGAAAAGCAAGAGTCCGAAGAAGATCTTTTTCATGAGGCTGGAAGAAGGGTTTCGCAGACTGCAAATAAAAAACAAAAGCCGGGCGTTTGTACAAACGCCCGGCTTTTCCGTGTATTGAACGGCTAATTAGTACCGATACAGTTCCGATTTGAACGGACCTTCTACCGTTACTCCAATGTAATCGGCCTGCTCTACGTCGAGTTTTTCGAGTTGAGCTCCGATGTGATCCAGGTGCAGAGCCGCTACTTTCTCATCGAGGTGCTTCGGCAGTACGTATACTTTTTTCTCGTATTTGTCCGTGTTGGTCCAGAGTTCAAGCTGAGCCAGCGTTTGGTTCGAGAACGAGTTCGACATTACGAAGGAAGGGTGACCCATCGCTACGCCCAGGTTTACCAGACGTCCTTCGGCGAGTACAATCACTTCTTTGCCATCGATCGTATACAGATCAACTTGGGGCTTGATTTGTGATTTCGTCGAGCCGTAGTTCGCGTTCAACCAAGCCATATCGATTTCGTTGTCGAAGTGACCGATGTTACAAACGACCGCCTTATCTTTCATCGCCCGGAAGTGACGATCTTTAATGATGTTGATGTTACCCGTAGCCGTTACGAAGATATTGGCCCGTGGGGCGGCGTTATCCATCGTTACTACTTCATACCCATCCATGGCTGCCTGAAGGGCACAAATCGGGTCGATTTCCGTCACCAGTACGCGGCAACCCGCTCCCCGGAGTGACTCAGCAGAACCTTTTCCTACATCACCATATCCAGCTACTACGGCTACCTTACCGGCTAGCATCAGGTCCGTACCGCGACGAATCGCGTCTACGAGTGATTCTTTACAGCCATATTTATTATCGAATTTCGATTTGGTAACCGAGTCATTTACGTTGATTGCAGGAAGGTACAACGTTCCTTTGCGGAAACGCTCATACAATCGATGCACACCCGTCGTCGTTTCTTCTGACAGACCTTTGATACCGTCAATCAGCTCGGGATAATCATCGAAAACCATGTTGGTCAAATCGCCACCATCGTCAAGAATCATGTTCAGGGGCGTACGTTCCGCTCCAAAGAACAAGGTTTGCTCGATGCACCAGTTGAACTCTTCTTCGTTCAAGCCTTTCCAGGCGTATACCGATATACCAGCGGCGGCAATAGCAGCAGCGGCGTGATCCTGCGTAGAGAAGATGTTGCAGGAAGACCAGGTTACTTCAGCACCCAGTTCAACCAGCGTTTCAATCAAAACGGCCGTTTGGATGGTCATGTGCAGACAACCTGCGATGCGAGCACCTGCCAGGGGTTTCTGCGGTCCGTATTCTTTCCGGATGGCCATCAAACCGGGCATTTCGGCTTCAGCCAGGCGAATTTCTTTGCGACCCCATTCGGCCAGGGAAATGTCTTTTACTTTGTAAGGGATGTACGTTTGCGTAGCTTCCATATGTTAGATCAACGATCTGGGATAGGTAATGTAAAGTTGGATTAAAACCGCGAAAATCCGTACGAACGAAGCATCAATCACTAGTTAACTTTCTGACGATCAGCTCCGGTTTTCCGTTCTCTTCGCAGTGGGCTGCTTACATTACGGTCATTATCTGAGTAAGAACTCAATTTCGTACAAAATTAGTCCCTATTGATCGGCTTTCCAAAGTAGTTTCCTAATATTGACTTTCATTCAAGGTGCACCTGATTTTCGAGGTAATTTAAACTATCGACCCCAGTCGGTCGTTTTAAAAGACAAAAGTTCAGATTTATAATGATTCCGTTTGCCAACCAGCCTGTGGTACAGGTTTTAAATACAGATGTTTACCAGCTCGGTGAAAAACAAGTGCTGGAGAATATCAATTTTGCCATTCAGAAGGGTGAGTTTGTGTACCTCATTGGCCGGACCGGTAGTGGGAAAAGTTCATTGCTCAAGACCCTCTACGCCGATCTTTCTTTGGTGAAAGGTTCGGTACAAATAGCGGGCTATGAACTCAATTCCATTCGCCGGAAAGACATCCCTTTTCTTCGTCGGAAGCTGGGAATCGTTTTCCAGGATTTCCAGCTGTTCATGGATCGTAACATTGCCCAGAACCTGGAGTTTGTACTTAAAGCAACGGGCTGGACAGATTCCATGAAGATGAAAACCCGGATTGCCGAGGTTTTGATACGCGTCGGGTTGAGCGGAGAAATGAACAAAATGCCACACCAGCTTTCGGGTGGTGAGCAGCAACGCGTCGTTATCGCCCGGGCCTTGTTGAATGATCCGGAAATTTTACTGGCTGACGAGCCGACGGGGAACCTTGATCCCGAAGTGTCAGAAGACATTATGCGTCTCTTTCTGAGTATTAATAAATCCGGGATGTCCGTGCTAATGGCCACTCACGATTTTGACCTGATTCGTAAGTTTCCCCAGCGGATGCTACGCTGTGAAAATGGTAAAGTCGTCGAACGGGACTATTTATAAATAGTATTAAAAAAAGAGAGCGAATTCCGAAGAATTCGCTCTCTTTTTTGTGAGGTGATGGGATCTAAAAAAATCCTGATTTACGCAAACTGATGTACGCTCCCAAGGTATTTTCGTACAGCTCTCCGCTGTCGTAAGCCAGGGCTCCACTCAGTTCGCCGCCCTTCAGCCAGGGTAGTCGTGTACCCACTCGCAGAATACCCGAAAACTGCTGTAGCGGTTTCTCGTAAGGCTGTACATACGTACCACGATTTCGGCTAAAGGAAAGCTTCATTTCCCAGGAGGTATTCTGCTTAAACGTTCCCGCGAAGCCCGTGTGCAAAACTTCTACCCGATTGTTCGAAAAGCCCAACGAATAGCGGCGAACGCCAGTTTTCAAATCCGCGTCAGGCGTAACAAAAGGGGTACCAATGCCACGACCAAAGTACGTCCAACCATCCTGATACTGGCTGTTATTGAAATAATTGTCTCTTCCTCGCTTTTTAGGATCGGTATCCATGAACTCCTCACCGCCCTGATCAATGGTACTAAGCCATTCCACCGTAACTTGTTTAAGCGAAAAAGCGGCATGACTGGCCATTTTACTCTTCCAGCGAATACCATTGAAACTATCGGATGTGGTTAGGCGATAAAATAGCGATCCATCTTCAAACATAATTTGTCGGTACAGGAAGACGTCGAAAGCAGCGGGTCGCCATTGTAGAGCCATGTCAATCGTTCCTAAGTGGTTACCGATCCGGTTTTGATCAAACACAATAACTTTTCCTGGATTCGCTACGGCATAATTGGCCATACTTTGTCCAGAAAACACGCCCCAGTAACCTAACCATGACTTTTCAAAATGTCCGTAACGGGCCATATCGCCAGGGTCGTTCTTAAAGGCGGATGCGTAGCCAGCCCACTGTACGGAATGGTTCACCCCGGCGTGCAGGACTACAGGCCAGTTTTTAGTACCCAAACGTACATAAACCCCTTTCTGATGAAGGTAGGCATGTTGTACAAATGGACGACTGTTTTCAAACCAGCCATGGGACAAGTAGGCTTTCATGTGCAACCACCGACCGAGTACGGGAATAAAGTCATACGTACCCAGGCGAATTTGTGGGATAGGCAAGGCGTTGGTAGAAGACACCATGGAACCCATGCCGAGCAGTGTATCGGATAAACCCACGTATTCGCGTTTCCGTCCCCCATACAATTCCCATTTTTTGTACTTCAACCGCAAACACCCTTCTGTAACGATGCCTTTAAACTCTGGATTATTGGTCTGACCCATGACTTCAAGAGCTCCATCCACCGCCCAGCGATTTGAGCGGTGAGAGAGGGGTACTTGATAGTACACGCCAGCCGAAGCTAACATTCCTTGTGGTTTGCTAGGAATAACCCCGTATTGGTTCGTCTGCAACCAAAATGCAGTTCGATCCGACGTAGATAAAGCCGTTGTAGCTAATTGTACAAAATAAGTTCCCCCATTTCGTTGGGTACTGTCCTGAGCGTAAAGTATGTTGCAGGCAAAGGCGATTAAAACAGGACTTAGTCCTAAAAACTTATACATCAAGGTTGGTTAATTCAATAAAAGGTCAAATACAATTACCATACTTCTTCTACAAAGTACTACTAAAAATATCCAAGAATAGTACGGATTTACCGTCAAATATCTATTAATAATTATATAAATCAAAATTTAGAAGACTTTGTAAGCTTGAGCTATTGTTTAAAAAACTAGATTTTTCTATCTATTAATTGAAGTATTCCTTTTTTAGACTACTAAAATTAGCTTGTACATAAAAAAAAACCGGCAAACCAATTGTTTTAGCCGGTTTTGTTATTTTTTAGTTAAGCGTTTATCGCGTAAAAACTCCTGATTTTCGAATGCTTAAATACCCTCCTAACGTGTTGTCATACATTTCACCCCGATCATAAGCAATGGCCCCGGAAATTTCGCTTCCTTTCAGCCAGGGCATTTTTACGCCTACTCGAATTAAACCAGAAAATTGCTTTAAAGGGCCTTTATAATAAGGACTTGTATCGTAAGTAATGTTATTATATGTACCAAAGTTTTTGCTGTACGACGCTCGGATTTCCCAGGTAGTGCGTCGCTTGTACCGACCTGTCAACGTCATATTGATTACCTGTACCCGATTGTTAGGCATGCCGCGTACGTTTGTTCGCACTTCTTTCTTTAAATCACTATCGGGTTGAATAAAAGGAACGCCAATGGAGCGGTCAAAATACGTCCAGCCATCTTGGTACTGACTGTGGTTAAAATAATTATCAATTCCCCGTTTCTGTGACTCATCAATGATAAATTCATCTCCACCCTGACTTACCGTGCTTAACCATTCAAGTGTTACGCGTTTCAGGTAAAAATCGGACGCCTGTTGCACTTTATTCAAATAACGTACCCCATTCAAACCATCATCAATATTAATGAGGTAAAAAAGAGACCCATCATCAAACATACTTTGCCGATAAAAAAAGAGGTTGTAATTACAGTTTTTAACCTCTACGCCTGCATCAACGGTTCCCAGGTGATTCCCAATCCGATTCACATCGATGGAAATAAAATCATCCATAGGGTATCCCTTGTAGCCGTATTTTAGCTGCATACTTTTTGCCAGTACGACGCCATTCCAATAGGCGAAAGCCGATTGATTAAACTTGCCGTGCTTGGATAATAATCCTGGATCGTCGGCTAAACTAGGAGCGTATCCCCCCCATTGTACAAAATGACTTAAGCCGCCATAGAGATTGATGGCCCAATTTTCCTTCCCAAATTTCAAATACAGACCTTTCTGGTGTAAAAAAGCATCTTTCGTAAAAGAGTTATAATTTTCAAACCACCCGTGTGTGTAATAGGCTTTGAACTTGAGCCATTTTCCTACTATAGGTACGGGAATGAAGGTTCGGGTTCCCAAGTGAATCTGGGGAATCGGCAGAGCATTCCCCGACCAGTTTAGAGATCCCATACCCGTCAAGGTATCTGCCAAGCCTATAAACTCTCGTTTACGTCCACCGTAGAGCTCCCAGTTCTTGAAATTCAACCGTAAGTAGCCTTCGGTAAGGACGCCGTTCAATTTAGGATTCTGGGTTTGAGCGATGCCTTCAAGCCCTGCATCAATAGACCAGCGATTAGACCGTCGGGAAAGAGGAATGCGGTAATACACTCCCGCAGATAATAAACCGCCTTGGGGCGTTCTTGGTATTGTTCCGTACTGGTTCGTCTGGAGCCAGAAAGCCGTTCGATCTGAACTTGATAAGGCCGTAGTTGCTGCTTGCACAAAGTAAGTACCGAAGCTACGCGTACTATCCTGAGCAATGACTGAATTCCATCCAATACTAAGACATAGGATACTTAGGAAGGTAAAATAACGCATAAATTTAGGTAGGGTGGTATATATTCTTGGTAAGCTGGAGGCTTATAACTTCTTATCAATCTACGCAAAGTAAGATAAATTTATCAGTGGATTTAAACATATATGCTCACTCTTTACAAATAAATTTTCATTAAATTATTTAAAGGAAAAGAAAAGCCACCTGTGAGTCAGGTGGCTTTTCTTTTCCCTAGAATGGTAATTTATTTCGCTTTCAATTGTACGACGGGTACAATCACTTCTTCCAAGGAAACGCCTCCATGCTGGAACGTATCCTTGTAATAGTTGACGTAATAGTTGTAGTTATTAGGGTACGCGAAGAAGTAGTCCTCTAACGTGAAAACATACGCTGAAGAGACATTGTATTTCGGTAAGCCAAAGGCTTCAGGGCGACGGCATACGAGCACGTGATCTTCATCAAAATTCAGGTTTTTCCCCTGTTTATACCGCAAATTCGTGTTAACAGAACGGTCGCCAATGATCCGTACGGGCTTTTGTACGCGAATCATACCGTGATCGGTGGTTAGTACCACCCGGCCGCCTTTTTCAGCAATTTTCTTGAGAAATTCCAGCAAAGGCGAATGCTGAAACCAGGAGTTAGTCAGACTTCGATAGGCTGATTCGTCCGCTGCCAATTCTTTAATCATGGCTGAGTCCGTACGAGCGTGCGAAAGCATGTCCACGAAATTGTACACGACGGCAACTAAATCATTCGTGGCGATATTATTAAAGTTCTCAACGAGTGCCTTTCCCTGATTGACGTTCAGAATTTTGTGATACGACATTTTGATATTGCTCAGGCGACTTTTCTGCAACTGCATTTGTAGAAATTCTTCCTCATGCACGTTGAGACCTTCTTCGTCGTTTTTCTGATCACCCTCAATGTCGTGTACCCACAAACGCGGATATTGTTTCTCAATTTCACTGGGCAGCAAACCCGAAAAAATGGAGTTACGGGCGAAGGATGTCGTCGTTGGCAAAATGGAATAGTAATGACTTTCTTCCTCTACCGTGAAATACTCCGTCAACTCACGTTCGATCAGTTTCCACTGATCGTAGCGGAAATTGTC
>NZ_JBMDWJ010000039.1:0-5993 GCF_048595215.1 Siphonobacter sp. | reverse complement strand
CTTTGCCTGGATCTCCCTGAGCGGGATCGGATGGCTCAGCCCATACCCCACTGTCACCGGGTTGCTGGGTGTTTCCATTTCCGCTAAATGAGCTGGGAACGCCGCCACCGTTGGGATTAAATGCCACCGCGTCTTTGTGAGTTACGGGTACTTTTTCCTGAATGAAGTTCACCACGTCGGCCCGGCTTATCTGGCCATCACGGTTAAAATCGAGGGCTTTGTTCCCATTGTAGCCCGCCGTCCCCTTTGCAAAGCATATCGTTGCGTTTGAACTGCGTAGGTACTGAGGGGCAAAGGTGACGATGTACAAATCCCCCAGGGAACGAATCGGACCTTTCCAGTCCATCGCGGCTTTAATGTAGGCTTCGACTAAATCAAGCTGCTGGAGGTGGTTCATGCGGTAGATTTCAGCCAGACTCTTTTTGGTGATTTTAACCGTTGCGTTCGTGAACTGAATCAGACCAACCGCACTACTTCCGTTTTTCGCCTGTGGATTGAGT
Source organism: Siphonobacter sp. (assembly GCF_048595215.1). Lineage (NCBI taxonomy): Bacteria > Pseudomonadati > Bacteroidota > Cytophagia > Cytophagales > Cytophagaceae > Siphonobacter > Siphonobacter sp. The sequence goes on along the minus strand of NZ_JBMDWJ010000039.1, from coordinate 5,493 downwards.
TTTGATTCCTGCCACATAACTACCATTAGCCACTCGGGAAGAATATTCAACCGCTTTGAAATCGCGGTTAGTTTGGCTTCCCACTGGCTTTTAATGCCAGCAGGTATGTACTCGATATAGGGCCATTCCATGTGCTTACTCCTTTCTTAATGCCAGAATCAAAAATGTAATTACCCCTAACAGAGCAACCGCGATTTCTACCGTATAATCACTGCCTTTATTGGGTTTAGGGGATACTACTAGTGTATCCGGAGTCGTATTCATTTGGGTAGCTGGCTTCACCGGCACGTACGGTGTAAGCACCGTAATCTGACTGCTGATGGCCGAAGCCCAAAGGCCGGTAGCCTTGCGAATCCCCGAAACGCTCAAATGCAAATCGTCGTAACGGTCGGCAGCAGTCAGGTTTAAGGCTTCGTTTAGGCCGGGTTTCAACTGATTCATTGCAGCATCGTAATCCGGTCCAGCGAAACACTTTGAAACGTTTTGAATGGTAAGTTCCTGAGCCTTGCGAACCTCCGTCAGATACAGAATGCTACCGTCCGGATTGCGACCGCACACGCTGGCCCGGTTGATGAGCCAGGGCACCTCGGGGGCATATTGCCGCGTGGTTTCAATCAGGGTTTTATAGTAGCCTGCTACCTGCTCGGGCGTACGCTGCTTATCGTTTTCGCCGTGGTGAGATAAAACAGCCCGGATACCCGTTTTTGAGATGATCTTTTCGAGCACCTGTTTCTGCGTTCCCCAGGGCATGGGCTTTTCCCAGTTAAATACCTGACCATCGGCACGCGGGCCGTCCGGATTATCGAAATAGCCGTACTTCTGGCCGCGAATCCCTTTTTCCCACATTTCCAGATTCGACCCACCGTAAGCCACGTTGATGACCAGTACGGGACAGTTGAATTTCTCGGAGAGTTGGTGAGCCATGTTGCCCCAGTGTTGGGGATCAGAGCCGATGGCAACCTGACTCCGAAGCGAGACGGGAACGAACTTGTATTGAATGTACGAGGGGTCCAGCTTCTGATTGTACAAATCACTAACCGCCGCATTGTCAAAGTCCAGAGTAATCACCCGTTCTCCGATGGGTAAATCCGCTGGATATCCTTTTCCGTTGTTTGAGGCGATGGAGTGCCCAGATACCAGAAACACATCACCGACGCCGATTTTCTGCGTCTGCGTTTCGCCTTTTTCGTCAGCGGCAATCAGGTTGTACCAGCCTTTTTTTGCCGTTACCGTACCACTGAATTTACCTGCCGATACGGGTAGCGTTACGTCAACCTCTGTACCCCAACCTTCCTTGACGGGTACGAGCTTGATATACATAGACGAAACCAATAAATCACACGTGCCGCTGATGGGCAGTACGGCCCGGTCGGTTTCGTCGCGTTGAATAACGAGGTTGGCAGGAGTTTGAAACGTTATCATTTCTTTTTCAGGAATTGCTTCGTAGGTTTATCTAATGTGCCTTCTTTTTTCTTCCGGATGGTTACCTTCTGGCTTCCCGTATCCACGCCGACCAAATCATACTTACCAGGGCGGTTAATCCACTTCTGTAAATTTTCCTCCGTGGGGGCCAGTACTTTTTTATGCGTTACCGGATTGTCTCGGAGCTGTGCCCCTGGGCTGCGATAGGTTTGGTTAATCACCCGACCAATTTTGATTACGCCTACGGGAGATAGCCCCTTTTTCAACTCCCGTCCCGCTTTCTCACGTTGCTTTTTCAGTTCAGCCGCTTTCGTCGGTTTTTTAGGAACTACGGCCTTACGTTTGGCCGTCCGGACTACTTTCACCGCTTTGATCTTTTTCACGGTAGCTGAAGCCTTGCGACCCGCTTTGGCTTTCGCGGTTGATTTTTTCTTAGGCACTACTGCTACGTACTCTCCATTGCTATTCATGGCTAGTTTCGGCGTAGCTGGCTTCTTTTTTACTGCTTTTTTCAAGCGGGAAATTTTCGTTTTACGCGGGGTTTTGGTGGGTTTCTTCTCAGGGAACTTTTCTTCGGCTTTGGGTCGCCAGTCGATAATCTTATCGTAGGGCATCTGAGCGTTCCAGGAATAGCCGGTTTTAACGGTCACGGTCTTTTCATTGATGCGAACGATTTCATTCCACCCGAACCGATCCTTTACCATCGTAGCACCGGCCTTTTTCAATACCGCTTTTGAGGCAATGCGTACGCCGCTGGATTCTAACTCATCTAATTTCCGCTGATAAAAGGCCAGCTTTTCAACAGCATCTAAATAGCGGTCCCGTGTTTCAAAGGTGCCCGGCTTCCATTTCTTTTGATAGGTATTGATGGTCTTCTGATTTTCCTTAATCCGACGCATCAAATACCCTTTGTCTTTGAGTTGGGAAGCGTCCGCAGTATCCTGAGCTGCTGACGAGCGTTGGTCGTAGTAATTGGCTTTCTTTTCTCCTTCGACCCCGCGACGCATGGCATCGTCAGATTTTTGAAGTAAACGCCGGTGCCCTTTCGCTGAGTAATGATCGTACAGGATGGGTTGTCCCATCGGAATCACGCGAAGCATTTCAACCGCGTTTGTCACACTCCGATCCGCTTCAACACGGGTTTTACTGGCCTTCGCCGCGTAGCGATCTGAGCGATTCTCAGCCCGTTCTCGCTTCAAATCGAACCGTTCTTCATAGCTGGTACGCTCACCCACCGGAGCCGCCTCGGGAATCCCGTATTGCTTGAGCTGACTTTTCAGATACGTTGCCCGGTCGTAGGTTGCTTTGGATATCCACGCCCCTTTAGGCCGAGAGAACAGACAGTGTCGTTTGATGAACGTCTGTTGCTGCACATCGAGCTTTTGCCACTGAAGCTTTGAGCTGTGAATCTCCAGCTTTTGCGTTTCCCGGTTTTTCAGGTAATAAATCGGAGCTTCTTCCGGGTCAACGTATTTCGATACTGGTTTCTTAGGAGTCGATTTCTTGCGACTTTGAGCTTTTGTAAGAGCCGTAACTTTTGCTTTACGAGGTTTGCTACGCATGGGGTACGCGGGTCGGTTTTGGGTGGCAATCAGGATGGATTCAACGACTTTAATTTGTTGGGCATCGGGCAAATCGAATAAATCCTCTTTACAGCTTTCTACGTCCAGCAATGGCCCGAAGTACAGGCTTGGACTTTTGATAAAGTCCTGAGCTTCTTTCTGTAGTTCGGGTTTGGGCAGAATAGCCAGGGCATGATCGACAAAGCACTGAATGTCCTCACTGTCGACGTCCACTTTGGAAAGTTTACGCTCGATGGCCGTGCGTTCCTGCTGTTGCTGAGCTAAACGGGTTCTGAGGTAGGTTTCCAGGCTTTTTGCCGAATCGTGCGACTCGGTAAAATCGATGATGGCTCCGATTACAAAATCTTCCTCTAAAAAGGAAAATTGCTCGTAGGCTTTGATGTCCTGAGCGATCAGATCCAGCGAGCGGCCCTTACCTGCCGGAGCCAGCCACATTTTACGAAGCCCCGGAGTCATGCGGTTTTTATCACCGAAACGCTCGTAACTACCCGGCGAAATCGGGATGAGCCGGTACACCAGCGTAGCCACCGCATCCGAGAGCGTTTGAATTTCTAGTTTGACCGCTAGGGTTCTGTTACTCATACCTATTTGCGTTTGGCTTCTTTGAGGGCAAGGCGTTTGGCCTGGGAACGGGAAATTTTACGAATGCGGATGGTGCGGGTAGACACGACCGGACTACTGAGGTGGATCTGATCGGCCCGTTTGAGAATCTTTTCAAAGGCAGAGCCCCGGAACTTGGCACGCGGAGTAGACTTAGCCACCGTTTTCCGGACTGCCCGAGCCGGATCATTCTTTTGGATCAGTTTCTTTTTACCAATCAGCGATGCTACCGAAATCGTCTGCCGCGAGGGTCGGCGAGTGGGTTTACTAGCGGATACCGTTTTGCGAACGGCTTTCACCGGATCGTTCTTTTTAATCGGCTTTCTTTTGCGGATCAGGTTAGAAACTAGAATTTTCTTTCCTTTTGGAGACTTCACCAATGTAAGACCCGGCAACATGGCTGGCATTGCCTTTGAATTCGGCTGGATGTCGTACATTTTCATACGGGCATCGGCCTTTGCTACTTCGTTGGGATACTGTTGCCGTAGTTGCCGTAACTGGGTACGGGCGTATTCAATAGCCCGCTGAGTTTCACCTTTCACTTTCTCGCTCGGAAAATGGCGAATGGCCTGTAGTTCGTGCATTCGCTGGGTGATAGCGATATAGTTTTCAGTGGCACTAGCCGCGTTTTCTGATTTGGTGCCGCCAAACGATTCTGAGCCTCGGTAATAGATTGATCTATTCATATCCCGCAGCTCGGAGGCAGTGTATTTTTTCATGGGGTTTGTTAGGGTTGGATGGGTTTAGCTCCAGCCTTTACAAGGAGCTGACGTAGGTAGGCTGGAGTGATTCGGGCAGCGTTTAAGGTTCGATCAATGGGTAGCTGAGCAAAATCCCGCAAAACGATATACACCAGTTCGGAACAGTAGAAAACATTCTCGGGCGTGAGGGCTAAGCCCAGGGCGTACCAGCCGAGCACGGCCCCATAATTGTACTCCGCATCTAATTGCTCCAGCAGCCAGTTTCTGGCTTTTTCATCATCGGCGGGCACCTCGTAAAAATCCCAAACGGCGGGGTTTTTAATGATCTGGCTGATCGGGCGAACCTTTACTCCTTCTTCGGTTCGGGCGGCAATGGCTTCGCCGATTTCCGGAAAAAGGATTTCACAATGCTTGTACTCATATCCTGACTCACCGTTCAGCTTTTGGGCCAGACTTACCATCTGACCCATGACTGAGCTTTTATCATTGCGTTTGAAAGCGATAATCATGGATGCGTTCGGGGTTGGAGCTGACCAGCGTACCAGTAAGCGTAATATCTGAAAGCAGAATATAGCAGCAGGAAAAAAGCGGCAACGGCCAGTACGTATTTCATTTTTTGGACTTTCTGTTTTCTAAGAGTAATTCTTCCAGCTTGCCATCAATCTTTTCGAGACTTGTACCTAAGTGACCTATTTGCACGTCAACGCGTACATTGGTACGCTCCAATACGCCAATTCTGATTTCCTGGCTATTCACTTTTTCAGTCAATTCAGAGTCAGCATGACGGGCTTTATCAAGAGGCACCTGCACCAAATAGGTGAGTACGGCTCCGACGATCAGACCGATAGCAGTTTGTCCAAATGAGCTTTTATCGGAGGGTTTGGGTTTTTCTACGGGGGCTTCCATAATTTTCAATGACTGGGGGTTGGATAACTACTTTACCTGAAGACCAGGAATTTGAAAATGCCGACGATTACAATCACCACGGCTTCCAGGGTTAGAATTTGCCTGCGTCCGTAAGCCCGGCCCTCCTTTGCTCCGGCCTTCTTGCCAGCCCTGAAACCGACCTTAGCCGTACTGTCCTGCCGAACGATGGCCGCTTTGCGATACTGCCGGAACCGTACGGTCGTATCGGTCAGCGATTTCTTCAGCGTATCAGCCCGGCTTTTCTGAGCAAACCAAGCCCG
>NZ_JBMDWJ010000038.1:0-4778 GCF_048595215.1 Siphonobacter sp. | reverse complement strand
ACCCATACGAATCAGGTGTACGTAACGAGCCTGCTCTTCCGTAGGCATTTTCCCCACGAGCTTCTCCATGTCGGTAATCGCATTACCGACACTCGTATAAAGGGCACCGTAGCGATTGGCAAAGTTGTCATAGACCTGCGTGAAGTTCTGACCATTTCCGTTCAAACCCGTTGAATACTGCATCCAGGGCATAATACGCAGGTAGTAATCGTAAAAGGCTTCGAAATCCCGATCATGCACGCCGAGCGTAGCATTCAGGAACTGGTTGGCCGGGGGAACTTCGGTGAGTGCCTCAGGATCGGTGTTAAAATCAACGAATGCTTGGTCCTTGCAACCCGTCGCAAATAGCGTAGTGGCCAGCAGCAAGCCTGAGACGTATTTTTTATAGGGAGTAATCATGTCAGTTGTGTCAAGAATAATCTAGTAATCGAATTATAATCCTACGTTTACCGATACACCGATATTCCGGCTGAAGGGAAGTCCACCGTATTCGGCAAATTCACCAGCTCGGTTGCTGAGGAGTCCCTGGGGGTTGATGCCGTCTTTTGCAGTACGGTAGAGGTAACCCAGGTTCCGGCCCACAATGCTCACGCGAAGCGATTGCACTTTGATCCGGTTGAGTAATGAAGCGGGAACATCGTAGCCAATAGAAGCTTCGCGTACAGCGACCCATGAGTTTTCAAATACCGAGTATTCGCGGATACCAGAACCCCAGTTGGACAGGTTATCGTAGTACGCATAAGCGGGGACAGGTTTCAAATAACCTTTATCTACTGCTTCCCGATAGGTCATACCACCTAAATCGACCTGAGTTCCGTCAACGGTAGCGGTTACGCCAGCGGCCAGTACACCATCCGGAATAATACCATCGTTGCGTTGTACACCCTGTTCATCGGTAAAGGCAATACCTCCGTGCTCGGCGTCACGACCAGCCAAGCTGTTTTTGAAGCTACCGAAAGCAGAACCGTACGCGTGCGTAGACGAGGCCATCACCCCACCAATTTTAGAATCTACCTGGAACGTGGCGGAGAAGTTTTTGTAACGGAAGTTGTTTACGTTACTCAACAAGAAGTTTTCCATCAACGTACCTAATTCTTTAGATCCTTGACCGGCAGCACCACTCCGCAGGAAGGTCAGGTTACCGTTCGTTGTACCACTGGCAGCACCGATCAGTTTGCGGCCTTGCTCATCACGGGCAAAAGCATAGTTACTCACAATCGTTCCGTAGTTACCACCCGCTTTAGCAACCGAGCGTACGTCAGCACCGAAGGCCAGGCTTAGCTCATAGGTATCAATTCCATCGGCCAGTTCAAGAATCTTGTTCCGGTTCCGGCTGAAGTTAAAGGACGTGTTCCACTGGAAGTCTTTGTTTTTGATAGGGGCACCACTCAAGATAAATTCGACGCCTCGGTTCAAAATTTTACCGGCATTAACTACGCGAGAAGTAACGCCTGATTCCTGAGCTACCGGTAATCGGAAAATCTCATTCGTCGTTAACTTATTGTAGACTGCTACATCTAAGGTTAAACGGTTATTGAAGAAACGCAGGTCTGCTCCAACTTCCCATTCGCGAGCTAAGCGGTTTTTGATATTGGGATTAGTCAAAATGTTGTCGCGGAAACCATATCGCTGGATCTGACCAGTATTAGACGTGAAAATGTTTCCAGCCGAGTAGAAGCCATCGCGGTTTAACACCCAGGCGTCAAGATCGCCCCCGGTAAAACCATAACTGGCCCGAAGCTTTCCGAAAGAAAGGGTGTTCGCTAATGCTTTGTACGTCTGCGTGAAATCCCAGGATAAGCCTAATGAAGGGTAGAAGTAAGATTTCTCGCCCGTGCCATTTGCGTATTTAAGGGTAGAAGAAAACTCCTGACGGGCCGTGAAGTTCACAAAGAGTTGATCTTTGAACGTTACATCCCCGTAGGTGTAAATAGCGTCCTTACGGCTGGAAGGAGTCAACCGGCCACTGATATCGGCAACTACTGGATTGACCGAGTTAGTCAACGCAAATTGTCCGGGAATCCGAAGCCCACCATCGGTTCTGATGCGGTATTCACGACCACCCAGGAAGCGGTTGGTTTCACCTCCTGCGGACAAGTTCAGGTGTACACTGGAGCTAAGATCACGGTTGAAGGTAAGCAAACCTTGAATACGCGATTGATTATTAGCCAATGAGTATTGAGAATATTCACCGTTGAAACCTGCGTTGTCGCCTTCGTTTTTATTTTCGGTAGCGTACAATTCGTTTTGAATGTTAGCCCGTAATAAACCCGTCAACCAAGGCGTAAAGTTCATGTTCACATCCACATTACCACGGAAAATTCGCTCATTCCGAGTCGTCGTGTAATGGAAGGTCTGCCACATAAACGGAGAGATGTTGTAGGGATCAGCAGCTCCTGATTTACGTCCACCCGTTGGCGATTCGTAGTTATTCACCCAATAGTCAATGTCAAAGTTACGCGGACGTCCGTATACAAATCGGAATACGGGGTTGTAGGTACCACCCTGACGAATTGGGTTCAGGTTATCGTTGATCGTATAATCCGTCGAAACATCCAGATTAAACAGTTTACCCAGCTTTTGCGTAGCTCGAACGTTAAAGTTGTTCCGCTTCATTTCTGCACCCGCCGGCATAATGGTGGTATTGTACAGGTTCGAATACGAAACCCGGAATGAACCCCGATCATTGGCTCCTTCTACGGACAAGTTGTTATTGATGAATTTACCCGTCTGGAAGAAATCAAGCGGATTGTTAGCAACCCAGGGGACCATACGTCCATCCAGGTCACGAACCATGTGTCCATCTAACTTAGGTCCGAATGAGTAAGGCCAGTTGTTGTTATCAACCTGATCAACTCCATCCGTTCCTTTCGTGAAGGTCGGTGAAATACCGGCTCCGTACTCGTTTTGAACGTCTACAAAGCGGTAGGCGGTTTCAAGCGAAGTGGTGTGATTGAAGTTAACACCCAATCCTTTTTGTTGACGACCCTGTTTGGTGGTGATAATGATTACACCATTCAACGCGTCTGAGCCGTACAAAGCACTGGCTGCAGCACCCTTCAAAACCGACATGGACTCTACGTTGTCGGAGTTAAAGTTTTTCATGATGTTACCAAAATCCTGAGCAGCACCCCAAGAGTCCGCACCCGTAGTACCCGGACGGACCAGTACTCCGTCAATTACGAACAAAGGTTGCGTATTGGAGTTCAGCGAAGCGTTACCCCGAATACGGATCCGGGAAGAGGACATCGGTCCACCGGAACCCTGGTCGATCTGTACCCCGGCTACTTTACCCTGCAGGGCGTTCACCAAGTTAGCGGAGTTGGCACGTTCGAGATCCGTACCTTTTACTTCCTGCGTGGCGTAGGAAAGTTTACGGGTTTCCTGTTTCAAACCAAAACCGGTTACCACTACTTCTGTCAGTGCTTTCGCGTCTTCCTGAAGGGTAATGGTAAGTTCAGTTTGATTAGCCACAGCTACTTCCTGACGCAGGTATCCAATCGCCGAAACGACGATCGTAGGATTGGCCTGATTCAGGCTTAGACGGAATTTACCATCTACGTCGGTGGTCGTACCCGTGGTGGTTCCTTTGACTACCACGGAGGCACCCGGAACGGCAGCACCTTTGTCATCTTTGACGGTACCGGTCAAACTTCCTGTTTGAGCCCAAACCGCCAAGCTGGTTGTAAACAGGAAAATGAAGAGTAGTAATTGTTTCATGAACAATGATTAAAAAATGAATGAAACGTAATTCTGTCCTATGCCATAGAATCTATGGCAATTGGTCTTGCAATGATAATAGATGAAACGCATTTTACTACTTTACTTAAATAAATAATTTAAAAACTATTTGAAATATATTAATAATAAATATAACATATTAAATATGTAGAGTTTTTTTTACATAAATGGTCTATACTTAAGTAATTAAGTGCTGTCAACTATGATTGAAGAAGAAGTTCAGGATGCCTCCGTTGTAGTTTATAAGAAGAAGCAACGGCTTCAGCAAGCCCTTTGGTTAATTTACCAGCAAGGGGTTTGTACGCTCTCCCAATTAGCTAAAGGGGTCCATACCAGTGTCCCCTCCGTTACTGAATTAGTGTAACAATTAATCCAGGAAAACTGGATTCAAACGGTAGGAACCGTAACGGGTAATAACGGAAGACGCCCTACGGCGTATAGCCTAAATCCGGATTTCCATCGGGTAGTCGTACTTGACATCAATACCCATGGGCTGAGTTTGCTGGTCATTGATACCAAACATGAGGTGGTTTTTAAACACGAAGCTCTGATTCCACTTGAAAATTCCGAAAGCTATCTGGAAGCTCTGAAAGCCTTTGTTGTAGAAACATTTGCCAGCATTCCTTTCCGAGAAGTAACGCTGATGGCTATTGGCATTGCGATGCCGGGACTCATTGATGAACAAACGGGCAAGAATCTAACCTATCCCAAACTCAACATCACAGGCGTATCGTTTAAAGAATGGATTAAACATCAGTTTTCTCTTCCGGTGTTTCTGATTAATGATACGAAGGCTACCGTTCTGGGGGAAAGTCGTTTTGGAAGGGGGCAGGGGAGCCGGCACATGTTTTCACTGAACATCGACTGGGGGGTAGGTCTGGGTATTGTGCTAAATGGAGAAGTATTTCAGGGAGCTTCTGGCTTTGCCGGTGAGCTGGGGCACATCCAAGTGGAAGCGGATGGTCAACGTTGTTACTGCGGAAAAATTGGTTGTCTCGATACCATCACCTCGGCACCTTCGGTTGTACGTCGAATTC
>NZ_JBMDWJ010000037.1:0-6058 GCF_048595215.1 Siphonobacter sp. | reverse complement strand
CGTTTCCGTGTGTAGAGAGATGAATTGAGTCCGTTATTCGGTGTACAGTTTACCCGCCGCTTTGTCCAGGTCAACTTTAGCGACTAGGGCGTTGTACAAGGCGGTGTAGTAATTGGTCTGAGACTCCCGGAAGCTGGCTTCGGCATTGATGACTTCAATGTTGGAACCTACACCCTCCCGGTATTTGATTTGCGTAACCCGCAGGACTTCCTGAGCCAGATCGAGGTTCTTTTGTTGTTCCCCTAGGGTAAACCAGTAGTTGCGAAGCTGTACTTCCGACTGACTGAGTTGCAAGTCGATGCTCTGCTCAAGAAGTTTCACGCTGTTATCAATCTTCAGAAGGTTACTGCGGGACTGGGAAAGCTTGTAGCGTCGCGTAAACCCATCGAACACCGGTATGTTGATGGCGAAGCCAATCGAGCCAGCGTCCAGCCAGGGGCGGGTAACAAAGCGAGCAATGGTTTGCCGACCGTTGTAAAAACCGTAACTCCCCGTCAGCGAAAGCGTAGGCCATAAACTGCGGCTGACATTCTTGACGTCAAGTACCTGCAGCTGGCGTTGCGTTTCCAGCGTCGCGTACTCAATGCGGTCCGCGTATTGAAAGGGTTTCTTGACCTGCTGAATCATCGCTTCGCTGAATTCCGTTTTGGCCAGCTTTTCGCTTAAGGCCATCGGTTGATCCAGCGGGTAGCCCATCTGGTACTTCAGTAGCAGGTAGGCGAGATCCTGTAATCGCTGTACATTCTGCTGTTCCGTAACGAGGTTGTTTCGCTGGACTTCAATTCGTTGTACATCGATTTTTTCAACCAGACCTTCCACGTTCGAAGCCCGCGTATCCCGCAGCAGGGTATCCAGCCGGTGCACGTTTACTTCCAGTAAACTCAACCGCTCTTCGTTGACGAGTACCGAATAGTACGCTTTTGTTACATTTTCAGCGATGGTAATCTTGCTGGCCGTCAGGTTCTTGTTAGCCAATTCCGTATATACCTTGGCGGCTTTCAGACCCAGTAGATACGAACTGCTGAACAATAGCCAGTTCAGATTGGCGACTGCATTGGAATTGTAGCGAACGCCACCTAACGCCAGGGCCAGTTCCTCATCGCCCGGTAGAGCGGGCTCACCGGGAATGAAACTCATACCGGGTGGCATAAAGAAAGGCTGGGGTTTGATGGTATGCGAAAGCCCAAGGGCCACGCTGGCCTGGGGTAGACCCGTGGCTTTGATTTCGCCGATACGAGCCTGGGCGATAGCTACATCCAGTTGGGTATTGGAAACATTGCGATTGTTTTTGACCCCGTAATCAACAGCCTCTTTGAGGGTGAAGGTTTGCTGGCACAAACCCGTAAAACTGACAATGAAGCTACACCAAAGCGTGCCCCATCGGATCAGAATGAGTGGTTTCATGGGATATGGTTGTGTTGAACGTATTTCGGTTAGGTACCGAAACACGACGTAAGCGTTGAATCCTGAAGGATTCGTTAGATGAATCGTACTCCGAAGATGATAGGTCCGGGGATGAAACCGGATAGGGGCGATGGATGCGTAGCCCCCGGGTTCTTACAAGCTCATACTCGTAGGGAAAGGAATCGTTGATTGGTTAAGAATAGGCCGAACTGGAACGGCTCAAAGCTACGAAGTTTTTTCCAGGATGAGAAGACTTCGCCGAAGCGGACGCAGCATAACAATCATGGGATCATAGAGTTAAGGAGATGAGAGGTCAAAAGTCAGATTAGTGACTTTATCAACCTATACTTTTAGGATAGAGGGACGAATTTTCGTGATGAACTACCGGACCATACTAGACCTCACTCTTCTATTCGTCAATTTCCTCAAGCAAACCTAAAACCCGCTATTGACAACCCTATGTCAGTAGGTCCCGTATTTATTTAACGGAAAAATAAATAACGATCGGATTTCAATGGTGCGTTGATCTGCTGAGTACCAGCCGAAAAGCCCCCCGTACCCATAGCACGTGAGCCTTTCTTTATAGAAAGGCTCACGTGCTTACAGACCCAATTGGAAGGATACTTTGACCGCAAAACGCTGAGCGTTGGGAGAATCGCGATACGTCAGCCGATGCAGGGCTTCGATGCGGGCGATTCGAAAGACATTTTCAAACCCGTAACCTAGTTCTACATACGGCAGGGATTGCAGCGACTGAATACCCGGGTTTCCTTCGGGTTGAATCAGGAGTCGCTGGTTGGCTGCACTTAGTCGTCCATACAATACTTTGCCCGTGACAAAATTTCGCCAGCCCCAGTTACGCATCAGCGGGATACGATTGGTGAATAGTCCCTCGAATTTATGTTCTACCGCCAGCGATACGTAACGATCACTCACGAATTCAGCGTACTGCATGAGGTTAAACGCATTACGGTTGTAGAAAGGTGTAGGGTTTCCCTGATGTACCGTCAGCAAAGGATAAGGCAACGTCGAAGGTGTATAACCCGCCCGAACGGTATAGTTGGTACGCCCCCAAAGTCCCCAGAGTACCGTATGGTCGAGTTGCCATTGCCATTTGTGGTACGTCGTAGACGGGTACGAAGATGAGGCTCCATTGGGTTCGTAGGTGGTACCGTACTGATAGCGAAGCGTAACAATGGGGGCCGTTTCGGCGGGTCGCTGCCGAACTTTCCGGTTGTTTACCCGACGATTGGGTAAACGACCCGGGGCGTAACGGGTTTCGATGAACAACTCCCGGTTCCACAGATTCGTCAGGGTTGCTACACCGGTTTCCGAAGCGGGGAGCCGAATGGGAAACAGGAACTCCAGGGACTGCTGCCGAATCCCAACCGTTTGGGTGAAGTTCGGGCCCAAATCCTGCTGGCCTGCCAATACGGTTTCTCCCAAATAATACGCTTGCCGGAACCGACTGAATCGATTGGTGATTTTCAGGAACGGATCATCGCCGCTTTCATCCAGGCGTAAGCCCACTTGTTCCAGGTCATAGGTATGCCGAAGTGTGAGTAATGTTAGGGGGGCTCGTTTGGGAATAAAGCGAATTTCACCCCCCCGCTTCCAAATCTGATCCCGGGTACCATAGGCTGCGTAGGCGGATAACTGCCAGGTTTTGCTAAAGCTGGCATTGGTTTGTAGGCCCCAGCGGAGCCGATGACCTTCCACCCGGTTATACGCCCAGGCCGAAAATACGGAGCCCGTTTCCAACCCTTTCACGACGGGCAAATAACCGCCATTGAGCACCAATTCAGCCGCTTGCGTCGCTTTCTTAACCAGGGGTACCTTTCGAACCGTATCGATCAGGTGACGACTTTTCTCCAGTTCCTGCGAAGGCATCCGCTCGCGGTACACTTGCCAAAACGCGTCGCTGGCCTCCTGACGGTCAGCGGCTAGTTCCACGCTGGTCGTAAAGAAACGTACATTGCGGGGTTCTTCGGTCGTAAAGTGGTGTAGGGAGGTAGCATACACCACGGTAGCTCCAAAAGTATGTTTTACCACTTCACTAGCCTGAATCGTGAGTTGGGTGAAGCTGGGAATCCAGACTTGAGATTGACTCGGCTCGTAGGTAATGGACAAATCAATGCCTTTGATAAAATTAATATTGGCCTCGGCACCCAGGCGAGCTTCGATCCCCGCCAGGGCGTAGGTGAGCGTATCGATGAATAGACGACCTCGGAACACCAGATCATGCTCCTGTTTAGGATCGAATTCCAGGGTGTAACAGGTACGGCCTTCGATTTGCGTAGTATCCGCCAGGAAGTAGGTATACGCCTGCCGCCCGTGCGAAGCCAGGGGCGAAACAAAGGCTTTCCGAAACAGACTTACCTCATTTTCGTAGAAATGAAGCGTATTGAACCCCGCTCCGGTAAACATCGCAATGAAGCTGTCATCGGTAATGCCTACACTACTGATGTTCGTTTTAAGAATCTCTTCCTTGCTCAACTGCGGATGCCGACGGGCGTACACCCGCGAGACCGTCTCCGAAGCAAATACCGGAAGGTTTTCCCGACTCGCCTTGGGTACGCCCTGTAAAATCGTCCGCACGGGTTTGAGCTGTTGAAAACGTTCGTCCATGTTAGTAATACCGACCGAAAGCTGGCTGTAGGCTTCATAGGTGTAGCCCGAAAGCTGGCGGAAGTCGTTGGTGAAACGGCGAGCGTGTACTTCTTTGAGAATACGAAACGCCGGATTCTCTCCCGCCCGAATCACGACTTCGCTGAGCGTAGCCGCTGCGGGCTGCAGAGCCACCGAAAGGGAAGGGCCCGTAACCGCGACGCGGGTGGTTTGATAACCCACAGCAGAAATCAGCAGCGAATCCAGGGGCTGAGGACTGCGAAGCTGGTACCGACCCTGTTCGTTAGCAACGGTACCACTGGGTTTACCGAGTACGCCCACCGAAGCAAAGGGAATGCCCTGACCCGTCTTCGGATCGGTAATCTGTCCGGAAACTGCCTGGATTGAGACCTGGCCGTGTAGCGGAACACTCAGCAGGAGGCTGAGAGCCCAGAGCATCCATGCCGGAGAAGGAAGGGTATGTAGAACGTTCATGGCATATACAAGCAATGGAAGGGAAGATGAAAAACCGCTTGGTTGAACATCGCTCCTAGGACAACTTTACCCGTATCATCCCCCACGGCGTACAAAAAAATAAAGGTTGCTCGCCTATCATCGACGGAAAGAAGCGGGGTTTATGAATGTAAATTTGGCTGATAATGAGCTGGTTGGCGAAAGTGTAGAGGCTAGGCTGCTGGAAAAGATGCCTCAGTCGTTAGAAAAGCGGACTCAACTGTTTACGCATTTTTGAGTTATTGCAAGAGCCGATTTTGGCTAGAAACGTTGTGGTACGCACGAAGCAAACCCGTCGATTAACTATTAAAATACGCCATGGCTGAATGGATTGAATGGAAAGTAACCAGCATACGCCCCGAAACGGCCGATTGCAAAACGTATGTGCTTGAGCCGGTCGATGGCTTGCCGGTACCGTATCAGGCGGGCCAGTTTCTCACGCTCCTGTTGCCACACGAAGGACACGAGCTACGGCGTTCGTATTCCATCAGCTCCACGCCGGAAGTGGATACAAGCTTTAGCTTGACAATCAAGCGGGTGGTTAACGGGGAAGTGTCCCGCTGGCTTTTACAGAACCTGCAAGTGGGAGATACGCTACGAAGCCTGCCTCCTGCTGGCCGGTTTACCCTGGATTCGCAAGCGGATACGGATCTGTTTTTTGTCGCAGCGGGTAGCGGCATTACCCCCATTTATTCATTGATCAAGGCGGCCTTGCATCAGCAACCGCAGCGTCGAATCGTACTTTTTTATAGTAATACCAGTCGAAGCAGTACGATTTTCAAAGACGAGCTGGATGCCCTTACGCAGCAATTTCCGGAGCGACTAACGATTGAGTATCTCTACAGCAATCCGCCCGCGGATGAACTACCCCGCCGTCTCAACAATACCCTCTTTGAAAAGTTGCTGGCCCGGCATCTGGGTACTGGGCAACCCGCTTTCTACCTCTGCGGTCCGGAAGATTTCATGCGACTCGTCCGGATTGTACTGCTGTTTCTGGGTTTTCCGGCCGAATCGATCCGCAAGGAAAACTTTGTCATTCCTCCCCAAACGCCCGCCATTCCCGAGGGCTTCGGCGTGGCGAGTCAGGTTGAAATCGAGTACCAGAACCAGCGGTATACGCTCGAAGTCCCGGCTGGAACGTACCTGCTGACGGCAGCTCTCCAAGCGGGCATTGCACTGCCGTATAGTTGCCGGGGTGGGCGTTGTAGTACCTGTGTGGCCCAGTGTCTGGAAGGTCGGGTGAAAATGACCATCAACGATGTACTAACCGAACGGGAGCTGGCCCAAGGCGAGGTTTTAACTTGTACGGCTTTAGCGGAAACCAGTCGTATTTTAATTAAAGTAGGTTAGATCCGATTATTTATTGTTAAGTGGGTATCAGTATAGTTGGAATGTGGGCTTCACTGCTTTGATTTGCAAGTTCATTGCTAACCAACATTTCAACAGTACTATGAAAAGACCTCTTCTTCGGCTGTGGGCTGCCGGGTGGCTTGTGGCCGGACTAAACGCGGCGGCTTTCGCTCAGTTTGGTACG
>NZ_JBMDWJ010000036.1:0-8651 GCF_048595215.1 Siphonobacter sp. | reverse complement strand
GCAAAGATATAACCCAAAAACCACCCTTGTCAAGTATCAAATCAAAATAATTCAGAACCTTTTAAACCAATCGCTGACTATCAGCGTTTTAAAACCCGAAAATTCTTGAAACTTTTTTACAGGCCACTAGTTACTGCTTTTTAGCCCCTGAAACTCCGCTCCTGCCCACTTCTTTGGCCCTTTTATCACTCACTTCGTCTTTCTACGGCTACTCGCTTGCTTAGCATAGCCTTTCTTTCGCCATTCCTATAAATGTGATATTTAAGATTCGTTTGTATAACTTCTACTCCTTCGCTATTCTTCCATTAAAAAGGTTGCCGGATTACTCCAGCAACCTTTTCGATTTTCTTCTTACTTGCTACTATATATATAAGGATACAAGGATTAGTCTTTGTATATCTCTATTTGAAGAGATCCGTCTGACTTGATGTAGCCTCGGTACATTCCTCCCGAATTAAAAGGCATAGCAAAATTACCCTTTGCATCCAAGGCAATCACTCCGCCTTCTCCTCCTCGTTCGACCAGTTTTTGGTTTACCACTTCCTTAGCAGCCTCTTGTACGGATAATCCTTTATAATGCATGAGGGCAGCGATGTCATAAGCGACTACTGATCGAATGAAGTATTCACCGTGACCGGTCGCTGAAATGGCACAGGTAGTATTGTCTGCATACGTACCCGCTCCGATAATGGGAGCATCCCCTACCCTCCCGTATCGTTTGTTAGTCATTCCACCTGTGGATGTACCCGCAGCGAGGTTTCCGTACTGATCCAAGGCTACACAGCCGACTGTACCAAATTTCTTTCCTTCCCTAAAGATCAGCTCTTTGGCCCGACTACTTACCTTTTTAGGAGCTTTGGCTGGCTTCTTCGGTGCCTCCTCGGTATGGTCTAATTGAATCTTCTCTTCCTTTAAGGCTTTTTGCAAACCCTGCCAACGGCTTTCGGTGTAGAAGTAGCTGGGATCAACGATGGTGAGTCCTTTATCCTTGGCGAAGGTTTCGGCTCCTTTTCCTATTAATAAAACGTGTTCAGATTTTTCCATCACGGCCCGAGCGGCCGAGATAGGATTGCGAATGGTGGTTACGCTCGCTACGGCTCCTGCTTTAAGCGTCTTGCCGTCCATGATGGCAGCATCGAGTTCGTTTTTACCCTCGTGCGTAAATACGGCTCCCTTTCCAGCATTGAACAAAGGCGAATCTTCCATGACGTGAACGGTAGCCTCCACGGCATCCAGACTCGTACCTCCTTTCTTTAGTATAGTATAGCCCCTCTGTAAGGCCTGCTCTAACACGTGTCGATACGCCTTTTCTTTCTCTGCTGTCATATTCTGCCGGGTGATGGTTCCGGCTCCGCCGTGTATGACCAGCGTTATTTTAGAAGGATCGGGGCTTTGGGCAAAGGCCGTGGTACTAAAGAATAGGAATAACCATTTTTTCATGGGAAGTAGATTTAGGTGAAACAAAGACGTCCCTTCTATATATATAGGAAGTACTCAAACGCGAAGGAATATCTTCTTTTGATACAGGATATACAGAAAAAGCCACTTCATCAGAATCATTCCGGCTACGACCAGAACGGCCTTTAAGGGTTCGGACGTGAGTTGATGAATGAGTCCTCCGAAAAAGAAGTCTGCGATGTGTTCAAAGTTAATGATTAATACCGCCAGGTAGATCAAAATGGAATTCATCCCAATCACGGTAAACAGAATAGTCCATTTCTGATACCGCTTCACATCAATAATCCAATAAAATAAAGCGAGTAATACCAGACTACAGCCCCCCGTTACGAGCACGAAAGAGCTCGTCCATAAGTTCTTGTTTACGAGAAAGACCATATTCCAGATCCATCCTAGGATGAAGAAGATCAAGCCAAGGCCGACTAAAGCTTGTATCTTCTGTTGAGGGCGACGCGTCGCATTCCTTAGAATAGTACCGGCGTAAATACCGAGTAAGGCATTGCAGATGGCAGGAATGGTAGAGAGCAATCCTTCGGGGTCATGTACAGTCAGGTAGAGTTTTCCTGGTACCAGCAATCGATCTACGTAGCCCGGCAGGCTACATTCCAGCGTCAGTACACCCGCTCCGCATCCGGGTACGGGAATGAGCATCAATGCCGCCCAGTAACCGAGTAAAATTCCGAAGAACCAGAAATACTGAGCCCGCTGACTAGCGTACAGGTAAATCAGCTGGGCAAACATCCCCGCCAGCCCAATGCGTCCGAGTACGCTACAAAAACGAATTTCCTCAATCGGCTTGACAAACAATCCATTATTATAGATAATACCGAAAATCACCAAGGTGATTCCTCGCGTAATGATCTTGCGGGCTAGAGGTCCCTTCTCATCCCCTTTCTCCAATCGACTCCCTACGGAAAAGGGGGTTGATACGCCCGCCATGAATAGAAAGAGCGGAAAGATCAGGTCGTAGAAGCGAAAGCCATTCCACTCGGGATGCGTAAACTGGTCGGCCATAAAGGCGGCCCAGCCCCACGTTGTTGTCTTGGCCAGGGCGTAGAAGATTTCATCCCCGCCCATAATCCAAAACATATCAAAGCCCCGCAAAGTATCCAGGGATAAAAGCCGTTTGATAGGTACAGGTTGAGCAAGGGTAGGTTCAGTAGTAGTAAGGGACATAGTAGAACACAATGGAGGAAAACGATTTATGCCTAAAATATAGCTAAAATATTCACAGCTAAGTTGCCCAAAGACGCCTATAAGCGTTTCTATCTCATTTTAGGCTGTACCTATGGCCTCTCGTAGTGCAATGGCTCAATGCCTTTCGCCCCACTTAGCCATGGTCCAGCAAGGGCGTGATGCGTCTGAAAATACCCTTTCGCCTCGTGTATCCACTTAGTAAGTTTACTTAAAATTCAAACTGGTTAACTCAAAGATAACTATCCTAATATACTTACCATTACTTTTTAACGATCCCTTTTTAGCACCTCAAGAGCGTACTACTTTCATTGCTGAAAATCGCAAAACCGCAAAAAATAATCTTCGATAAGACCTAAAAATAAAAAGGTAAGCCTATCAATTAATAGCTACCAACTTATTAAAAACAGCTAATAATAATTCGTTTATAAAAGATTTAATGCCTCCGTATAACATAAAAAAACTCCTGTTGCCGCCACAACAGGAGTTATATTTTGCCTTATCAATATCACTATCTCTAAGACTTTACAAACATGCTATATTTAATTTAAAAAACCAAATACAATAAAAGTTTTTTCAAAAAAAATAAGCATATTTTATCTAAATCGGATAATGCAAATACTCTTGCCTTACCCGGAATAATATACTTCATTCACTGATTGAAAGGAGGGTACCAATTCGGGCACATTCTTAATCAATTTTCCACCTAAAAGCTCTCGTTCCATGGCTGATAAAATCACTTTTTTGCTTAAATGACGTTTAGCATAACTGCGAGCATTTGCTTGAAAAAAGGCCAAATTAGTTTGTAAAGCAACATCAATTCCTGCAACAAGTGCGGGTAAAGATTCAGGTTCCACTACTAACCCTAATTGCTGGGTAGCCACCAGGTTATGCAGCGTTGTCCCCGGATCAGCCGTTACTAAAACGCAACCACCCGCCGCTAAAATAGGTCCTAATTTAGAAGGCAGTAATAGATCCGCCGCCGCTTTCTTTTGTAAAACTAAGTGTAAGTCTGCCGTAGCTAACAATCGAGACATATCTTCACTTTTTTGCAAAGGGAAAAACTTAACGTTCGTCAGTTTTTCCGCGTCAACCTTCTCAATTAATCGCTCTTTGGCTCCACCTGAGCCCACCACAACAAAATAAATGTGGGGAAATTTCTGATAGTGTTTAGCTGCTTCGATAATTAATTCCAAGCCTTGTTTCTCACCTAAATTTCCGGAATACAGAATAACTTTATCCGTATTACGTAAACCAAATTCTTTTCGTAGAGACGCCGATTTAGGTAAGGGTTGAATGGCTTCCATGTCTACCCAGTTGGGAAACACATACGTTTTATTTTCGCCTACTTCTTTTTGGATAATTTTCTTTTCCATAGCCAAGCTAATGGTAGAAACACGATCCGCTTTATTTAGGATAAACTTCTCCGCTTTAAAAAGAATATTTAATAAGCTTTTGTTTTTAATCATCCCTAAATCTTTTGCCGCATCGACCTGAAGATCCTGTACATGGATGTAAAACAGTGAACCTTTAAGTAAGCTGTACAAATAGGCAACAAAGCTTAAATGAAACGGAGGAGCTACGCAGAGCACTACGTCCGCTTTGGGTTTAAAAAGTAAGGGAATCCAGTAGACTAAACTGCTGAGTAAAAAAGAAAACTCATGGATGATGCGTTTAGCCGCACTTACTTGCTTGGGAACGTAAAAGGGACACCGGTGAACGGTCACGCCCTTGTGCAGATGCGTGTGCCATAACTTCCCTTTAAAATCGCTCTGTACTTCCCACTGTGGGTAATAGGGAAACGTGGTAATCACTTCGACTTCATGCCCTGTTTCTGCCAACCACGCTCCTAATTCTCCCGTATATTTACCAATGCCCGTTAATTCAGGTGCATAATTGATGCCATAGATTAATACTTTTTTCATAGGTTGAATTCATTAGAACTCTTCGCAAGAGTTTAGTAGGACAACACGTTTATAGCACTAGCTTTGAAAAGCTAGCGAAAAGTGGGGAACGGTCAACTACATCCTTGGCGGTGGAAGTATACTAGGGACAACGGATCATTCTATACGCGTGACTCCATACGAATCCCGGACAAACGCAACCAACCATTTTGGCACGCGTAAGCCGAAAGGAGCTTCCGTAAATTTCGCACCGACGGGCAATTCGGTACTTGAGATTTTATTTGAGAATACCGTCGTTGCTTTCATTTCACTGAAAGCAAAGGATAATTAGCGGAGTATCCGAAACGAAGGTTGCGTAGGCCTAATGGCGGAAAGAGGCTAGTCGCTTTTGTGTAGATGCCTTGTTAGGGGGTATGGGCATCCATTCATAAATGTAAAAGAAAGATGCTGAGCGAATGAGCGGAATCTATCAGCAACCGGGTGTGTTCGAGTCAGAAATGAGTATGTTTAGCCGTTAAAATAACCAGATAAAACAGCTTCCTGACCAGACCAAAACTATTCTTACTAGATGTAACAAATATATTTGACGGTTTGGTAAGATGCAAGTAAAACCACCAAAATCTGAACCTTTTTTATACTGATTTTTAGGTAATAATGGCGAAATAATTTTTAAATATTTCTTGCCAGTGATTAAGCACACACCTTACTCTAAATATCTGATTCACAGAATTTTATTGTTCCTGAATTTTACAGTAAATCTGGGTAAAATACGCGGTCTTTAAGATAGAAAAGGCCAACCCACGACTACCGTCTTTGAATCCACCCATTAGTATAAAACTACCCAAAAAATAGGCGGGTCCGATGAGCGGGCTGTGTAAAAGTTTGTACTTCATCCACTGCTTCCAGGTCCAATGCTTGCGTACTTCCTGGGTTTGAAACGCTTTGGCAAAGCGGGACGCTTCCCAGCTGGAATATTCATCGTGCTTGCGAACATAGTGCGAGATCCCCTTAAAATCCCGGTGATCAATTTTACTTTTGATCACTCCTACCTTTCCCTGCAGGACGGGATGCTCATGAACTTCCATATCCATCTTACTCCACGCATCTTCTTCAATACGCTCATACTGACCCGCATCGGCACGGAAGAGGGCCAACTTCCGCAATGGATAGCCTCCTTTTAGTTGTTTCCCCATGAAATAAATGCTGTAGTTTAACCAGAATCCTACTTTTTCGGTCTGGTGCAGGGCCTGCCGTAACTCCTCTTTAAAAGCGGGCGTTACGTATTCATCGGCATCTAAAAAAAGAACCCATTGGGTCTGTAAGTAACCACTTTGTAAAAACCAGTTACGCTTCTTCGGGAATTTTCCATCCCAAGTAAAGTCAATGAAATCAACGCCGTACTCGGTAGCAATGGCCCGCGTGCGATCAGTACTACCCGAATCAATCAGGACAATAGCCTTGGCAAAATCCTTGCCCAGGGCGTCTAAACAATGAGGCAGATTTTGTTCCTCATTTTTAACCGGAATGGCAATTGTAATGTCAACTAACATAGCGTTATGAAACCAAACTTGGCGTTAGGGAATAATTATGGCGGGGTTTTAGGGGCCGACAGGGATGCCCTGCACAGACCATCCATTCGGGCATGTCCCGAGTAACGACGGAACGGGCTCCGACGACAGCTCCTTGGGCTAGCTGCACCCCGGGATGCACAAAAGCTTGAGCGGCAATCCAGACGTGATCACCCACCTCAATGGGTCGAGTAATGAGCGGAAAACCAGGATCATTATAATCATGCGTGCCCGCACAGAGATACACGCCTTGCGAAATAACAGCCCGAAAACCAATGTTAATTTTACCCTGGCAGTACAAGACCGCTCCGCTGCCAATCCCGCATTCATCGTGCAACTCCAGATTCCAGGGTGCCCAGATTTTTACGCCGGGATAGACGTGTACGCCCCGCCCTACTTTAGCCCCGAACAAACGCAATAACGCCGAACGCCAGGCATGAAAAGGCGTAGGTGAAAAGCGAAATAGTGTACGTTCGACCAGCGTCCAAGCCAAGCGGGCCAGGCGATTTTGTAACGAGAAAGAGGGGCCCGTCTGGGTCTGTTGATTAAGGGTGGACATGCAGGGATGGCGATTCAAAAAGGGTTTCGACTAGCGTATGGGCGGTGGGAGCTACGGCAAAGGATTGTTCATAAACTTGGCGGGCTCGCTCGGCTAAGGTTTGCTGGGCGACCGGCGAGAGCTCCAACCACGTTTTCAGCAGACAGTAGGTACCTTCGAGTGTATCTTCCTCCACCAGACCGGCTTGCCCTTGGCTGATTTCCTGCCAGATATTGACTTGTCGTGAGATTAAAACGGGTTTACTACAGGCCAGAGCTTCTACGATGGCAATGCCAAAATTTTCCTGGTGACTCGGCAAAACCATGGCCTGACAGCCGTAAAAGGCTCCCCATTTAGCCGCACCCCTTAGCATTCCAGAAAAAACGATGTTAGCATGAGCCAGGGCTCGGGTACGAATGGCTTGGCCGTACGAGGTTTCCAGGCCCGGCCCGGCAATGACCAACGCGGGTAGCTGCGGGTGTTCAGCACTTAGCCGTAGGTAGGCTTCAATCAGTAAATCCACCCCTTTCTTGGGATCAATCCGGCTCAAAAAGAGCCAGTAAGGCCGCTGCAGGGGGCGTTCACAAGCCTGAGCAAACGCTTGGGTCATGGCTTTTTGAAACACGGGCGGTTCCAATACCCCCAAGCCCACCACCGTTTCCTGCCGGGGCTGGTAGGGACGAAAGGTCTGTCGGGCTAAATTCTTCTCTGCTTCACAGGTAAATAATAACCCATCGGCCTGATTAATCAGGTGGCGTTCGATGACTTTCCAAAACAGCCAATTGCGTAAAGCCTTGAGCTTGCGGCCTTTTGCTTTCTGAAAATACGGATCGAGCATCCCGTGCGGCATCACAAAGAGCTTAGGCCGCGGCTCGGGTAGTTGTTTCCAAACCTGGTACACACTGAACGTGTGGTACTGCCACAAGCCGTGTACGAGGATCGTATCAAAGCGGGCTAGGTTCGCTTGTAACCAGGCCCTTAAGTTCGCATTGTAGTGCCAGGGTCCCTTACTCGGACCCAGGGCATGCACCCGGTCGGGTAATCCGGACGCCGGAACATCCGAGCTTACTACCTCACTAGTTATCTGTAAGGCATCGAGTCCCTGCATCATGGTATGAACGGCCTGGCTTACCCCACCGAGCCGTAAATCAATTTGATCAATGACATGAAGAAGTCGCATAGATAGGGCTTGCTAAGGGGTAACGTAGTCCACTGATTTTTCCACAATTTGCTGATAGATCTCTTCCATGACGTCGAGGGCTCGCTCAGCATTGAAGCGTTGTGCATTCGCTAAGCTTTGTTCAATCACCTGGTGGCGTTCCTGCGGCGTTAGCATCACTACAGCTTCCAGAACACTAGCGGCTCGCTGGGCCCAGTCCGTTCCCGCTTGCTGACGGGGAATCAAAAACGCTTGTCCTCCGGCTACCTCCGTCATGGGGGCTTCCTGGGTGGTAATGACGGGGCAACCCGCAGCCATGGCTTCCGCAATAGGCCAGCCAAATCCTTCCGCCAATGAAGGGAAGACAAAAGCAGTAGCTCCCTGATAGGCTTTTACCACGTCGGCATCCGATTGCTGAGTTAAAAAGTAGATGTCCTGGCGGTAGGTCGACTGCTCATAAAAGGCTTCGAGCTCCGCGTTAGGAGCTTCCCCAATGCACAAGAGTGGTAAGTTGTGCCGACTTTGCTTTCGCCAAGCCGTATATAATTCGAGCAAGCCCAGGCGGTTTTTGTACCATTGATTGCCGCCTACGTGCAGTAGATACCCACTGGTTACATCACGATTGAGTTGCTGACTCCACTGCTGTCGGGCTTCGCTAGTGGATCCCGGTCGGTATTGGGATTTAACCCCGTTATACACCACCTCAGAGCACGCGGGGCGACGTTCCAGCAGGGTATGTAAATCCCGCTGGGTCTGATGAGAAATGGAAATAAAGTTTTGGGCACTGGCGTAACCCTTCCAGATAAAGTTTTGATAAATCTGTCCGGTCC